>CAMEBJ010000102.1 GCA_945912085.1 uncultured Bacteroidales bacterium
CTTACTTTGAATCCGATTGGCCCCTCAATCCCTCCGTCCGTGAAATCAAGATCCCCGAATTCCTCCTGCACAATGTTCCCGTCCATAATCACAGTCAGGCCGACATTCTTCAACTGTATTCCGGCAAGTGCCTCCCCGGTTTCGCTCAGAGGGATGGACCTGTCAATGTGACCCTTGAGCAATCCTTTGATTTTAACCTGGTTGCCTGTTTTGTAGCCCTCCGGAACAATCGCTGTGAGGGAAGGGAAGAGGGGAGTGACCTCCATTCCAAACGCCTCAGCCCAGTTGTAACCGTCTCCGGTAGAACCTGTTCCGGGATAGGAAAGCCCGCCTGTCGCGATGATCAGGGCGCGGCAGTTGTATGAGCTCCCGTCGGTACATTCAATGGTGAAATCACCACTTTTCTCCGTGATGTCGCTGCCGCCAGAGAAATAAATCCGCCCGACCTCCTTCCCGCAAAGAATCCGTGCACCTGCCCTTGTGGCAGCCCTGACAAGGGTGTCAACCACATCGGACGAACGGTGTGATGCGGGAAATGCCCTGTCGCCCCTTTCCACAACGGTTTCCAACCCGTTTCTGTTGAGAAAATTCTCGAAGGCAGCCGGCGTCAGATTGTAGAAGGACGGCTTCAGGAGATTCGGTTTGGGGTGGACGTGGCCGGAGAACTCGTTCCAGTCTTTCATATTGGTGAAATTGCAACGGCCCTTGCCGGTAATCATTATTTTCCGGCCGGGCCTCGGCATTTTCTCAAGGACGGTCACGGAGGTGTCTCCGGAGGCTGCTGAGATTTTTTCCGCCGCACCCACGGCAGCCATCAGACCTGCAGCTCCGGCTCCGATGATTATTATATCTGAAAAAAACATAGGGAATCTTCAAAAAATGTGGTATGAAAATTCTGATGAAAAATTTTGTCGCGAATATAGAAAAAATAACTATCTTTGCAGTCCCTTTGGGAAAAATCTTGTCAGAAAGACGGAAACACCTGCGTAAGCAGGCCCTGAAGGAGTTTCAAAGCCAGTTTAGCTTAGTTGGTAGAGCATCGCATTCGTAACGCGAAGGTCGTGGGTTCGACTCCCATAGCTGGCTCCCAAGATTTTTTCAGAACAGAATTGCCCGGCATTCCCGGGCAATTTTCGAATATCAACACTTATTCAGATGAATCAGAAACAACGCTACCTTCTACTGGACGGTCTGAGAGGAGTTGCCGCCCTGATGGTCGTCTGCTATCATTTCTTTGAAGCCTTCGCCACAAGCCCGGCAGACCAGAAATTCAATCACGGGTACCTCGCAGTGGATTTCTTCTTCGTGCTTTCCGGATTCGTGATGGGATATGCCTACGATGACCGCTGGAAAGCAATGTCAGTCAAGGACTTCTTCCGGCGCCGCCTGGTCCGTCTCCATCCGATGCTCATCCTGGGAGTCCTCCTGGGCACCGTCTCATTCCTGATTCAGGGCAGTGTCCGCTGGGACGGAACGGCAGTTCCCGCGACAATGATTCTTGTGGCAGTGATTCTGAACCTGCTTATGCTCCCGGTGATTCCCGGAACGGCAGCCGATGTCAGGGGTAACGGGGAGATGTTTCCTCTCAACGGCCCTGCTTGGTCCCTCTTTTTCGAATACATAGGCAACATAATGTACGCTCTTTGCCTCCGCCGTCTTTCGACTAAATGGCTCACTGCCTTCACAGTGCTCTGCGGAGCGTCCCTTGCAGCGTTCACCCTCGCCAACGGCTCCGGCTTCTGGAACATAGGCGTGGGCTGGACTCTTGCCGGACACAATTTCATCGGAGGCTTTCTCCGTATGTCCTTCTCATTCTCTGCCGGTCTTCTGCTCTCCCGCAACTGCCGGACAATAAAAGTCAAGGGCGCATTCCTGATTTGCGCCCTCGTGATAGTCTCCCTTCTTTCGGTACCGTATCTCGGAACAGAGACGATGCCTTGGATCAACGGTATATTTGACCTTGTGTGCATCCTCGGTGTGTTCCCGGCCCTGGTACTGCTTGGAGCCGGAGGCTCCGCGGAAGGAAATATATCTTCGAAAATATGTTCTTTTGTCGGGGATATCTCATATCCCTTATATATAATACATTATCCTTTTATGTACCTGTTCTATGCCTACGTCTGGAAAAACGGCCTGGCCTTCCGTGACGTCTGGTACATAGCCCTCGGGATTTTCATCATCTGCATACTCACAGCCTGGGCGGCATTCCGTCTCTACGACCGTCCTGTCCGTCGCTATCTCAGCCGTCGCTAATTCTTAAGGTAATATGTAACCGAGGAGACGACCCTGACTTTCTTGATGTAAGGGGTGTTGCTGTCGCGGTTCTCAATTGTGAAGGTCCCCTGGCTTGCGGTCTTGATCTTTCCGAGCCTGCTGTCAGAGTCCTTCGCGAATTTCTGAGCGGCCTCGCGGGCATTCCTTGTCGCCTCTTCAATCATCTCCGGCTTGATTTCGTTCAGACCTTCATACTTGAACTCCACCTGATTCTCCCAGTTGTTGCCGCTTGTGACGACACCTTTTTTCAGGAGTTCAGGCTGCCTTTCCATCAGTTTCAGAATCTGGTCGACCTTTCCGGTGCAGACAGTCACCACGTTCGATGCGATGTAGCGGTAGGTCCTGTCGTTGTCCCCGTACTCATTGGCATACTTGTCGGAAATCACAGGAACCGAGACCGTTATCTCCTCTGTCGGAATACCTCCTGAAACAAGGAAGTCCACAATTGCGGAATTGTTCTGGTCAATCTGCCCGTAAATGGACTGGATGTCATTGCCCATCACCTTGTAGCACACCGGCCAGATGACCTTGTCCGCCTTCACCTCCTTTTCGCAGAGTCCTTTCACATTGACAGTTCGGTCATAGGAGCGGAATTCGCTCACAGCCTTCGGCAGCATCGCTCCGAGTACGATCAGGCCGACCATTATCGCCAGACCGCTGTAGAATTTTCCCTTGTCCATAGAATGATATTTTTTTTGAAATGAATGTTTTCAGGAATCTTCAAAATTCAAAACCGCGCCAATGTATTCACAAATCATACCAGGTTGTTGTTTTGAAGAATCTCACAGTGCTGATTATGCTGAAATTGTCCGGATAATCTCTCTTAGAGTCTTGCGGGGATGTGGAAGATGAATCTTTTTCCTATATTTGCGGGGTTGTTCAAAAAAGACGCGATAATTACATAATTGACACGATATGAGAAACCAATCCATTATTTACATTTTTGCAACTGCACTAGCTCTCTCGTGTGCCGGAAACGGCGGCAACGTGTTTGTCGAGGCGGCAGATCCCGTTGAAGTAAGACAGATTGATTCCACTCTGTGGGATGCCGCTCCGGACGGTCTTCAGGCAATGTGGGTCAGTTCTGACTATGCTTATTCACGCAGTGCCTATCCGGTGACCGATTCTCCTGATGTTCTGAAACTCACTGCCTGGAAAGGGGAGAGGGTCAGCGGAGAGTTCCTGCTGTGGAGCCGTGAGAGAGTCAGAAATGTCCGCTGCTCAGCCGGAGTCCTTGAGTCAGAGGACGGGGCGAGGATTGACAACGGTGCTTCCTGCCGTTTTGTCCGTTACACGCTTGCTGATGCGCCTGCTCCAGAGTGCAAGTGCAACAGAAAGGAAGGACATCCGGAGGTTCTCGTTCCGGATCTGCTTGATGATGTGACTTCACTCGACATAGAGGGCAGGACAGTCCGTCCGGTGTGGTTCTCCCTGGATGTGCCTGCAGATGCTGCTGCCGGAAAATATACCGCTGAAGTCGTTGTGAAAGCCGGATGCAGGAAGGTAGGAAAACTTCCTGTGGAACTGACTGTTGTTGACAGGGTACTCCCTCCGGTTTGTGACTGGACCTACCACCTGGATCTCTGGCAGCATCCTTCGGCGGTGGCACGCGCAAGGGGAGTGGATGAGTGGAGCGATGAGCATTTCGCAGCACTGCGCGAGGAAATGGCTCCTCTGGCCGAGGCTGGACAGAAGGTCATCACCTGCACGCTGAACCGTGACCCATGGAATCATCAATGCTATGATGCTTACGGAGATATGATTCGCTGGACAAAGCACTCCGACGGAACCTGGAGCTATGACTACGAGGTCTTTGACCGCTGGGTTTCCCTGATGATGTCCTTGGGAATCAACAAGATGATAAACTGCTATTCTATGGTGCCGTGGAACTGCCTTCTGGACTATTTCGATGAGGCTTCCTCTCAGACCGTGACTGTGAAGGCTGACCCGGGTTCCGCTGAATTTGAACAGATGTGGAAGCCTTTCCTGGTGGATTTCAAAGGACATCTTCAGGAGAAGGGCTGGCTGGAAATCACCAACATCGCAATGGATGAAAGGTCGCCTGAGCAGATGGATGCAGCAGTCCGCGTTCTTTCAGAATGTGCGCCGGAAATGGGCTTTGCAATTGCCGACAATCATGCTTCCTACCGCAAATATACTATGATGAGGGATGTCTGCGTTGCAATGAGGCATCCTATGGATCAGGAAGACATCGTTATGAGGAAGGAACAGGGATTCAATTCCACCTTCTATGTCTGCTGCAGCACGCATTATCCGAACACCTTCACTTTCTCGCAGCCTTACGAATCGGAACTTCTCATTTACTATGGAGAGGCAGTCGGATATGACGGAATGCTGAGGTGGGCCTACAATTCCTGGCCGGCAGACCCGGCTTACGATTCAAGGTTCGGTTCTTTCGCATCTGGAGACACCTATTTCACCTATCCGGGTGCACGCTCGTCCGTCAGATTTGAAAAACTCAGGGACGGAATCGAGAATGCCGAGAAAATCAGAACTCTCAGGGAAAGCGGTGATGAGGCTCTCCTCAAGGACATAGAAGAGATTCTCACACCATTCAGACTGGGTGACACTGCAGACGCATCCTGCCATTGGGCTCAGGTTGTCGCTCTTGCTACAGACGCACTCAACCGGTTGTAACAGAGGTTGTTGAAGGTAATTAAATCGAAACGGTCCGCATTCTCTGCGGACCGTTTCCGGTTAGTTAGTAGTGTGTGTATCCCAAATCGGATAAATTAATTATTGTGGTCAGTAGAATTTTGGAGTGGTTCCAAAATTGTTGTTTTACGTCTGGTAACGCTTAAAGAATGTAAGCATTCTTTTGGGTTTGCGTTACAGTTTGCAAATATAATCAACTTTTTCATAAATCCAAATCATTTGGCAAAAGATTTGGCCTTAAT
>CAMEBJ010000103.1 GCA_945912085.1 uncultured Bacteroidales bacterium
ACACGCTCTCATTCAGCGATCCTTCACAGAAGAGCATCATCCAGAATGTCAACGTCTATGCCCTGAAAAAGAGGCTGGACTCCACCTACAACTACACTTCCGACCTGAAGGACTCAGACTTTCTTGGAATGGAAAAGATTACCGCAGGAAGTCCGACCTACAACGGCAGGGACTCGCTTTCTTTCGACTTTTCGCTGAAATACGCACAGAAATTTGTGGATTTGTTCACTAAACACAGGGATATCCAGATGGATCTCGTCGCCTACCTGGAGGAGATTCCCGGAATATACATCAGCGTAGACCCCCCTCTCAATGACGGAGGGCGAATCAATATGTTCAAGGTGGGCATCGACGTCTCCGACTCCTACTATGTCACAGGAAACTACGCGGAACTCAAGATTACGGCAGACTACGGCACAAGGGAAAATGTGGACACCTCGTTCCTTTTCTATTTCGGTCCTGCTGAAAGGACTTCAAGCACGCCCCAGTATGCCTTCAACGTCAGCGAGACTGAATCCGGGAACCGGACCCCGAATCCGGATGACGTCATATATATAGAAGGCGGAACTGGCTACAAGCCTGTCATAAAGGCTGAGAGACTCAGGGAAACTATCCTGGCAGAACTCGCCAAGGCAACCGACAAGGACGGAAAGGCCCTGAACCTGAATCCAAACGACGTCATCATCAACAAGGCAAGGCTGGTTTTCCCTTACGAGTACGAGAGCACTGACAAGATGAGTCTTTACCCAACTGTCCTCAGCCCTACCTGCAGGATTTCAAAGAAAATCACACCGGATCAGGGAGAACCCTACCAGTATGTCACCTACGCAGGCCTGACCGATGCGAGCGTCGAATCGGAGAACCAGGGAGACATCAACAGGTCGTTGTGCTGCTACACTCCGGACGTGAGTCATCACGTACAGGAAATCATCAGGCTCACTGACGAAAAGCTTGCAGAAAAAAATCAATCCTATTCTGACTTTGATATATGGATGCTTGTGATGGCATATGAGACCACACAGACCTCCAGTTCATCTTCATCAGACATGAATGACTACTACCAGAACCTTGCCTACCTGAACTACTACAACAACCTGTACAATGGCTATGGCGGCTATGGGTATGGCGGTTACGGATATGGCTACGGCGGCTACGGATATGGCAGCTACGGCTATGACAACTACTACAATTACTATCTAGCATCGATGTACGCATCCTCCGCATCCTCAAGTACCAGTTCGACTTCCCTGATGCTTGACAAGGACAGGTACTATGCTGCCAAGATAAAGGGCCTTGCAGACAGCGAGGGGCCACGCATTGAACTGGTCTATTCCTACACGGTCAAGGATCTGGAGTAAGGGTCGTATCTGAAGAAGCGGTGACTTCAGAGCACGAAAAACGGCGGGAGAAAATCCCGCCGTTATTTTATATCCCTTTCGGAGCAATGCTTAGAGAGCGTTGACTTTTGCCTCTATGTAAGCGATTGCGTCACCTACAGTGGAAATCTTCTCGCCTGCGTCCTCATCAGGAATGGTGATTCCGAAAGCCTTCTCGAATTCCATAATAAGTTCAACAGTATCAAGGGAATCAGCACCAAGGTCGTTAGTAAAGCTTGCGGTCTCAGTAACTTCTGAAGCATCAACGCCCAACTTGTCAACGATGATTGCTTTTACTTTTTCTGCAACTTCTGCCATAATTGTTAATTTTAATTAGTAAAAAGTTTATTTTTAATACACAAGTATTTCAAACATAATTGGTGCAAAGTAAATAAAAATTTCCGAAAAATGAAAATTTTATGGTATTAAGGTAAGTTTTTGAAGATTCCTAAAGTCCGAGGAAAGCGGCCAGAAGGGCGAAATGGAGGTAATCCTTCAAGGCAACACGAAGGGAAGAAAGGGCATCCATAATCTCACGCTTGACCTTTCGTTCGGAAACTCCGTAACGCCGGGCAATTTCCTGGTAGGTCATTCCCTGAAAACGGCTGGCGTAGAAGATGTCACGGGTGAGTTCAGGGAATCTGTCCATCACATTGAGGAAAATCTTCTCCACCTCGGAAGTGAAGATGAAACCCAGATCCTCGGAAGCAAGAAACTGAATTTCAGCCTCCAGCGCCTTGAAACGGTCATTGTTGAACTCTCGGGATATTCTCAGCCTTGTCAGCTGGTCACGCATATAGTTCAGACACATATTCTTCACTGACTGCATAATGTAGGCTTCAGGAAGGCCTGTGAGCGTGATTGACTTGCGATTGTTCCAGAACTTGACGAACGCATCGGCAACGATGTCCTCCGCCGCCTGCTGCTGGCGGACATAAGACCTTGCAATAGTGACGAATTTGTCCCTGTTGCGTCTGTAGATGTCCCCGAACTGGGACGGAGTCAGTGATGCGGTGTCAAGCATAGTTTGCAAATGTACACAAAAAGAGACTGGCAGTCAAGGGATGGCCAGTCTCTTTAAGTTTTTTTTGAAAATTATGCAGGGGGAATCTCCAAATCAGTTATTCTGCAAAAAGCTTGTCCAGAAGTT
Source organism: uncultured Bacteroidales bacterium (assembly GCA_945912085.1). Taxonomy (GTDB): domain Bacteria; phylum Bacteroidota; class Bacteroidia; order Bacteroidales; family UBA932; genus Cryptobacteroides. Next base: position 2,527 of record CAMEBJ010000103.1, read on the forward strand.
TTGCACGCTGAACTGTCAATTCGCGTATGCGGGCTATCTCGCCTTCAAATGTAGATGCCGGCATATTTGCTTCGTTACTGTACTGGTAGTAGAATGGCCAAACGGTGAAATTGGCTTCAATAGCTTTTGCCATCCTTATCGGATTCTCATCCAGAATCCGGTCAGTCAGCGCAAGCAGTTCCGCCCTCTTTGATTTCCACCTGTCATTGACAAAACTGCGCAGCGAAGCATCAGACCAGAACCTCCAGAACCAGTCATTGCTGACATAAGGAGGCATCCAGAACCCGGCTTTGATCATAAGGTTTGACAATGGTTGATATTCGTAGTGTGGAACTCTCTTGTCGTTGTTCCATCCCTTGTCGCAATCCCAGATCGGCCCGAAGAAGAGTTTGTCCACTCCCCTGCGCTTGTACATATAAGTACTGGTGTAGCCGTCAAGGTCCCCGACGAGTTCCTTGATGATGATGAAGTCCGCAAGGGTCTTCTCATCAAAATACTTGCGCCAGCCATTGGAAGGGTCCGTGTAATTGCTTGAGTACAGGGCTGCCTCAGCCTTGTTGATGAAGTCAGTGATGTAGTCATACTGCGCAGGGTCACAATCATCGTCCTTCGGGTACTTGTAGGTCATCTTGATACCTTTCTTTGCGGAATAGTGATTGCCTTCGTGCAGGTCTGTCTCAATGACATAGCCTCCGGTAATCTTTTCAGCATTGCTGCCGTCCGCCGCTTCGAGTTTCTCGACGGCAATTCTGCCGGAGGAGCGCTCAATCTGGTCACACATCTGATAGACTCCGAGATAGTCTCCGTCCATCTGAATGGTCTTGTTCTTCGAAGAATCGTAGTAAGGACCTGTGAAGTAAATATTGATGAATTTCAGGCACGAAGTGAAAAGAACGGCCGATGGATCGTGCCAGTTCTCATCATTGTTGTAGAGCAGACGGGAATAGGCATAGGCGATGTCATTTCGCATCAGGGACTTGTCCATATCCTGGGCAAGGAGGGTCCAGCTTTTAGCCTTGTCGTGATTCAGACCGATTGGACTGAATTTCTCTGGGAACTTGATTCTGAACGGCTTCTTCGGCAGTCCCCAGGTGGAGTTTCCACGACCTCTCACTTCCACATTACCCTTCTCGGAGCTGTCCCACCAGCCTGTTCCGGTGGATGAGGCAGTTTTGTCGTAAAGGGTGATGTTTGTAGAGACATAGGTCTCTTTGCTGGTAATCTGCTGTGAAGGCCTCAGGTGAAGGACAGGCAGTTCGGTGTTAATTTGTGGACAGTTCAGGGAAACAGTATATTCCCTTGTGTCACCGTTTTCAGCCACAACCGTCACGGTAAAGTCCTCAGCGAAAGAAACTGCCTTCCTGCCGCTTGCAACAACTTCTCCCCCGACAAGAACCTGTTCTCCGTCCGTCTCGAAGGTCGGAATGAGCATCTGGGGTTCCTGAGAATCAATCCATTTGAGGTACATTGCGCTGAAAGTCGCATCTTTTTCGTCAAACTTGAAGTCAATGTCTTCCCTGAGGGCAGGATTGGATGATTTCTTCAATGAGAATGATTTCAGGGAACAGGTGGCCTTGAGTTTCTTTGTCTGGGTAACGGACACCGTCACAGACTCACATTCCGGAGCGGAAAGAGTAATCTGACCCTCGCGTCCCAGCCTGTAGGCCTCCGCTGAGACAATGATTTTGTACTCATTCTTTTCCTCTTTTGAACTGAAAAGAACCTTAAACCAGTCAGCCTCTGTTTTTACCGCCACCTTGCGGTTGCAGGAGACGTCAACTGTCAGGCTACCCCCTTCAGGAGCAAATTCCAATGTCAGAGAAGAGACCTTCAGAAAAGCCTCCTCAACCTCCTGTCCTGGTTCTTCCGGCTCCTCGGGCTTCGGCTGTTCCTTCACACAAGACGCACAAAAGACTACCGCGCCCAGGAACAATGTAATCAAACGCGTTATATTCATTATTCTTAATAAAAAAGGAGGGATTCAAACTATGCAGAATCCCTCCCGTGAGTATTATTTTACAGTAGGAACTGTTTCTGTCTGCTATTTGTCAGGAAGAGCAACCTCTACCCACTTGATACCTGCAGGACCGGAGTTGTCTCCATTTGACTGCTTAACAATATCTACTTCGCCATAGAGCTTGTTGCCGTTTCCGGTTGCATCCTCGATGGTAGAACCCTGTCCCTCAGTGAATTTCCAGTAAGAGTAGAGTCCTTCTGACTTAGGGTCAACGGTGTAGAAGTGATTAGGAGCATTGATTTCCTCTGCGGTGAGTGCCTTGTTCCAGATACGGATTTCGGTCATCTTGCCTCTGAGGTCACGGTTGTTATCGTAGGAATATCCATACCAGAATACTCTCTTTTCATTAGGCTCGTAAGACCAGGCTGGAGAGAAATCTACACCTGTCACGTATTGATAAATTGGCCAACCAACATATTTCTGGAATTGCCAGTCATCCTTTTCAAAGACCTTTTCTCCATTGATGTAAATTGTTGTGGACGCATAGTAGTCATTCAGACTAAATGTATATACACAGGCAATGTGGTACCAGGTTTTTGTCTTGAAATCGAAGTTAACCACTTCGTTGCCGGCAAATGTCGCAATCTGGAGAGTATTTTCCTTAATGCCTGCA
>CAMEBJ010000104.1 GCA_945912085.1 uncultured Bacteroidales bacterium
GAAGCGGTACATCAAGACTGTGAACATGGATGTGATTTCTCTCGGATTTCCAGAGCAGACTGTCCCCAAGTGGCTGAACGACTCAGACAATGCAGTTTGCGGCCCACCGTCACTGAGTACGTCATTGCCGGCTTGACCGGCAATCTCAAACGGTCATATATCCCAGTCTGGCGCGGTGTCAGTCTTCGGACTCCCGCTACGTCAAAATCCGAAAAATGTTGGTGCTTTTGTTGGTGCTTCCAAAGAAAAAGCACTTGCGAAATTCTTCGTAAGTGCTTGATTTTGAGTGGCTCCTGAACCAGGACTTGAACCTGGGACCCTCTGATTAACAGTCAGATGCTCTAACCAACTGAGCTATTCAGGAATTTATGTTTTCTCATCCTGAAAGGGGATTCTTTCCGAATGGGATTGCAAAGGTACAACAAATTTTCAATGCTGCAAATTTTTCCTCCAAAATATTACAAAAATTGTTACCTTTGCCGCGTTTCCGGTCGTTAAACCTGAGTAACGCAACTTACGCTATGAACATTGATATCCTTTCAAAGATGGTCAGGGACCTGATTCTTGACAATGACAAGGTCAGCCTGCCCGGATTGGGCTCATTTGTGACGGAATCTGTTCCTGCATCTTTCTCGAATGACGGTTATGCCATCAGACCTCCGTACAGAAAGGTGTATTTCAGGAGGAATGTCGCTGAGAATGAGCTTCTTGCCAGAGCTTATTCGAAGGCCTCCGGGATGTCTCTGAACAGTTCTGAGGCGGAGCTCCGTGAATTTGTCCTTGAGATGAAGGCTGTGCTTGACAGGCAGAAGGTTATCATTTTCCCGGGGCTGGGCAAACTCAGGGCGACACAGGAGAACAATTATTTCTTTGTAACAGATGACAACATCGACATCTGTCCGGAGTACAATCTTCTGGAGGTTCTTCCCCTGAAGGTCAGAAAGGAGCCCGGGACTGTTCTCGGGAGATATTCTTTTGTCTCTGTCGAAACGGAGAGTGTTGAAACGGAGAGTGCCGAAACGGAATATACGGGAACGGAGACTGCCGCTGAGGAACCTGCCGCTGAGGAATCCGGAGACAGTCATCTTGAAACTGTCACTGCTGAAGGTGCCCGGGAGCAGGAGCCTGAAACAAACTCTGAAACAAATTCTGAGACGAAGCCTAAGAAAAGACTTGGCATGGGAGCAAGGGTGGCAATCTGGACCTGCGCCGCCGCAGCGGCTGCTTTTGCCGCTTTTGTGCTGGTGTCCAGACTGTGTCCCGGTTCGACCGACTTTCTCCTTTACAGCAATGAGGAGATTGAATATTTAAAGGCTGTAGGACTATGAGTGACAACAAATTCATTCAAAGATTCATCATCCCTTGCTACGACACGGACTCTCAGTTCCGTCTGCGCCCGTCGTCCTTTATGAATTTTGCCCAGGAGATAGCAAACCGCCACGCAACTGTGCTTGGCTTCGGTTATGACGACCTGATGCGCACCAGGACAGCCTGGGTGCTTTCGAGGATGCACATCCATTTCGATGAATACCCATTGTGGAGGGACGAGGTTGTACTCAAGACCTGGCACAAGGGACAGGAAGGATTGTTTTGGCTCAGGGACTTCAGTCTGGAAACCCCTGACGGACGGAAACTCGTGAGGGCAACCACTTCCTGGCTGGTGCTGAACATCGACACCCGCCACATTTCCCGTGACACGGCCATCCTGGATGAGGGAACGGCCTGCTATGACAATGCCATAGGGGATGCCTGCGGGAAACTGGCAGTCCCGAAGGGGGCGGAATCGCTTCCGCTGGGAGAGCACAGGGTTACATATTCCGATGTGGATATGAATTCGCACACGAACAATGCGATGTACCTCCAGTGGGTCACCGATGCCCTCGGGTATGAGGTGATGACAGGGGAGAGACTTTCTGACATAAAGATCAATTTCAACGGGGAGACCCGTCCGGGAGAGACAGTCACAATGTCCCGCGTGGACACTCCCGATGGGGCAATTTGTGTTGACGGTCTGACAGGTGACGGCCGTTCCGCTTTCCGTATGGAACTGCTGTTTGACAAGGGAATCTAAAACCTGAATAGGTAACGGATATTGAAATTTTTGCAAAACTTGTGATATGAAAGATTTGTTTTTAGGAATGGGTACGGGTCACTCCATAATGCTGCTCGCATTCGTAATTGCAGCGGGAATATGGCTCGGCAGGTTCAAAATCAAAGGTGTGACACTCGGCTCCACCTGGATTCTTTTTGTCGGGATTTTTCTGAGCCATTTCGGCTTCAGGATTCCTTCCGATCTCCTGCATTTTCTCAAGGAGTTCGGACTTATTCTTTTCGTTTTCTCGATCGGTCTTCAGGTTGGTCCAGGATTCTTCCATTCTTTCAAGAAGGGAGGCCTGCTGATGAATATGCTTGCCGTCTCGATGGTCCTGCTTGCGGTGCTTTGTACATATCTGATTCATCTCATTACCGGTGAGGAACTTACCACGATGGTAGGCGTGATGTCCGGAGCCGTCACCAACACTCCGGGACTGGGTGCCGCCCAACAGACATTCGTCGATGTGACCTCGGGTGCCTCCGGCGCAGATGCCCTTGCGTCCGGATATGCCGTGGCTTATCCTATTGGTGTTCTTGGAGTTATTGTCGTACTGATGCTCGTGAAACTTTTCTTCAGAATCGATCTCAAAAAGGAAAAGGCAGCCCTGGAGATGGATGATGCCGCAATCGAGAGTGCAATGCGCTTTGCCTTCGAGGTCAAGAATCCTGCCCTGTTCGGCAAACCGGTCAGTGCAGTTGACCGCGAGATTTCCAACAAGTTTGTCATTTCCAGAATCTTCAGGGGAGGCTCGGTGGAAGTCCCGACAGCAGACACTGTCCTCCACGAGGGTGACAAGTTGCTCGTAGTTTCCTCAAAATCCTCAGAGGAGGTTCTTAAGATGCTCTTCGGTCAGGAAATCAATATGGAAATCAAGGAGTGGGAGAAACTCGACACGACGATGTCCGTAAAGAAACTGACCGTTACCCGCCCTTCCCTCACCGGAAAGAGGCTCGGTGATTTGAAAATCCGCGCCACCTACGGGGTCAGCATCACCAGGGTGTCCCGTGCCGGAGTTGACCTCGTGGCCAGCCCTTCGCTTGTGCTCCAACTCGGTGACGTGATTCGTGTGGTGGGCCACGAAAATGCCATCCTCAAGGTAAAGGAAGTCGTCGGAGATTCCGCTTCCGGACTGAATCATCCTTACCTGATTCCGATTTTCCTCGGAATTGCCGTCGGCGTCATCTTCGGCTCGATTCCGTTCCATTTCCCTGGCATCCCTCAGGCAATCAAACTCGGACTTGCCGGAGGTCCGCTCATCATCGCTATTCTCATAGGCTATTTCGGCCCGAGATTCAAGATTACCACCTACACGACCACCAGCGCAAACCTGATGATCAGGGAAATAGGCATCTCAATCTTCCTGGCAGCAGTCGGTCTTGGAGCCGGTGAGAACTTCGTCAGTGCAATCACCTCAGGCGGTTACTGGTGGATTCTCTACGGAGCCATCATCACCATCGTCCCGACCCTTGTGATTGCGGTTGTCGGAAGACTTGTTTTCAAGCTGAACTTCTACCAGATCTGCGGTCTGCTTTCCGGAGGATGCACCAACCCTCCAGTGCTTGCCTTTGCGCAGAATGCCTACGGAACTGACTATACTTCAGTGAATTACGCTACCGTCTATCCTCTGACAATGTTTATGAGGGTGCTTGTGGCCCAGGTACTCATCCTTGTAGCCCTTGCCTGATGTTTACCCTGATTTACCCTTCAGAAAACGTTCCCTTCATTCCCCGCCCCTCAGCCGGAAGGACTGAGATTCCGAGGAATTGTGAGAAATTCCCGGTAATCAAGGAGAACGGAGAGGTAATCGCATACGCATCAAGGGAATACTGCCACAGTGGAGCGAAACCCCTTCATCCTGTCGTCCACCTTCATCTTGTTGACAGGATGCAGAGACTCTACCTTCAGAAGCGTTCCGTGAAGAAGGACATCCAACCAGGTCGCTGGGACACGGCAGTCGGCGGGCACGTGGATTTCGGGGAAAACATCTACGAGGCTCTTCTCAGGGAGACGCGCGAGGAACTCGGAATGACGGAGTACAATCCCGTTTACCTTCAGTCGTACGTGTTCGAATCCGAAATAGAGAAGGAACTTGTGAATGTCTTTGCTGCCGTCGGCTCCTTCAAGCCCGTCCCGGACCTGGATGAGGTCGATGAAGGAAGATGGTGGACTTTCAGGGAAGTTGAAGGAAATTTGGGAAAGCAAGTCTTTACTCCTAACTTTGAGCAGGAGTTCCTCAGAATATGCAATTCTCTGAAGGCTCTGTTGTAAGTTATGGAAATAATAGATTTACAGTCAAAACTGGTTTCGACTGAAGCCTTGAGGGAAATTGCTCAGGGACTTTCCGGTCAATATGTGATTCTCAACACCGCTCCTCAGCTCCCTTCCATCGGTCCTTACGGCATTGCCCGTTTTCTTGCCGTGGCCCGGGACACGGATGCCGATCTGCTTTACTCCGATTACTATGAGTCGGAGGACGGAAATCTCAAACGCCACCCCCTTGCCGACTGCCAGAAGGGCTCCCTGAGAGACGACTTCGATTTCGGGCCTCTGCTCATGTTCAAGGTCTCCTCCCTGAAGGAGGCTCTCCTCTCTATGGAAACGCCTAGGCGTTTCGGGGCTTTGTATGACCTTCGTCTCAGAATGGGGAATATTGTTCATATTAATGAATATATATACAAGGCTGCGGAGTCCGCCCGCCGCGCCGCAGGAAAGAAGCAGTTCGACTATGTCGATCCGAAGAACAGGGAGGTTCAGATCGAGATGGAGGAAATATGTACCGATGCGCTGAAAAGGATGGGGGCATATCTGGAACCTGTTTTCAAACCGGTACTGGAGACTTCGCAGGAATATCCCGTGGAAATGTCCGTGGTGATTCCTGTCCGGGACAGGGCAAGGACGGTCGCCGATGCAGTCAGGAGCGCGTTGTCCCAGGAGACAGACTTCAGCTACAATGTGATTGTGGTTGACAATCATTCCTTTGACGGCACGACGCAGATTCTTGAGAGCCTTGCGGCTCAGGACAGCCGGCTGGTGCATATCATCCCTGAGGAAGA
>CAMEBJ010000105.1 GCA_945912085.1 uncultured Bacteroidales bacterium
CCCCGAGGAACCCACCGCGGCTGCCGGCAGAATAATTTTTTTCAACATATTGAGAATATTGTGTTTCTACCTGAGTTGTGCCTTGATCTTGTGTCTGAATTCAGCAGGCAGTTTCTCAAAGGCATCCATCTCATTGTACAACGCCTCCAGATCGATGGCCGATAGATGCTCGGCTGCTTTTGAAGGCTGCTCCGTCAGAAGGCTTCCGCACTGTGCAACCTTCAGGAAATTGGTCGGGAGCATCATCATCTTGTCCACATTCTTACCGAAAACCAGTTTGGTCTCAGGAGTGATTGCGGCGGCGCGTCTCACAACGGCTTTCTTTCCGTCAAGCAATTCGCGGGAACCCGTGCAGACACACTCCACAACAACCTCCTCATCCACAGACATCTGCGGCAGGAGCACCACGGCAGCCAGACGGCTTCCGTCGTAGGTCCACTCCCCTTCTGAAGCCCTGCGGGCATAAGGCACTGTCTTTCCGTTCACCCTGACCTCGGTTGGAGGCAGGACATCGTCAAGGACAACCCTGAGCCTTCTTGTCTGGAGGGCGCCCTTATAGGAGCCTTCCCTTGCAGCGACTCTGAGGGTCAGCACACCGTCCTTCACGGTCTTCTGAATGGAAGTTACCGCATAGTCCTCGTGGTAGGCCTGGGTCTTTCCGTCATCCTCATAGACTGAGGCAGTTGCAGACTCCTCACCGGGAGCGACATAGAGATAGAGCTCATCACAGTCTTCCTGCAGGCTCTGAATCTTCTCGGATGCCATCGGAATGACTGCACCGGCCTTTATGAAAAGAGGAATCTCGTCGATGGTGTAGTCCAGTTCAATCTCCTGTCCGCCTTCAAAGAGAATACCGTGTGCGGCATCGTACCAGCGGCATCCAGCAGGAAGCCACCAGGAGCGTTTCGCCAGGCCGGTCTCCCTGTCCATTCCGGCATTGAAGGCAGCCACGAGCATATCGTCTCCGAAAAGATGCTGCTCCTTCCAGGTGTAGGCCCTCTCCTCCTCAGGATAGTCGTAGTACATCGGACGGCACATTGAAACGCCCGTGTCATAGGTCTGGCGGGCAGCCGTGTAGATGTAAGGCGAAAGTGAGTACCTCAGGCGGATTGCCTCCTTCATCTGTGTGAAATATTCCGGATACATCCAGATTTTCCTCTCCATCTCGGCATTCTTCGTGGAATGGGTCTTGAAAATCGGAGTGAAGATTCCGTACTGGAGCCAGCGAGTGAGCATCTCGGAATCGGTCCGGTTCACTCCTTTCGGGAACATATGTCCTCCTATGTCGTGTCCCCAGTAGCCATAGCCGACATTCGATGCTGTTGAAGTGAAATACGGAAGATATGAAAGCACGTCCCAGGTGGTGTAGGTGTCACCGGAGAAACCGATCTGGTAGCGGTGGCTTCCGAGACCTCCCCATCTGTGGTAGATGAAAGGACGCGGTGCATCCTTGCCCATAGACTCGGTCCTCCTGACCTTGTCGTCGAAGAAAGTGCGGTTGAGCCAGAATGTGTTGCTCAGTTCAGAAGTGTATTTGCTCCTTCTCCACTGCTGCCAGTCAAGCCACCAGAAATCCACTCCCTGGGCCTCGAAAGGATGGATAACGGAGTTGAAATAGGCATCAGCCCATTCCCTCTGGCAGATTCGGAAAGGAACCGGAGCGAATGTTCCCGGCTTGCCGGTGCTCTTGTCAAAACCCTTGTAGGCGTGTCCTTCCTCTCCCCAGACATAGTCCTTCGGACCGTCATAATCGTCGGTGCGGGAGAGATAGTCCTCGCGGAAAGTCTCGTAACAATCCTCGTAAGGCTGGATTCCGGAAGCCGGATGCAGGTTCAGGGACACCTTGTAGCCAAGGTCGTGCACGTCGCTGAGGAAGCCCTCCGGATTCGGGAAAAGCTGCTTCTGCCAGGTGTAGCCGGTCCAGCCGATGTTCTGTTTGAATTCATCCTTCTTGCGTTCGCCAAGGGTCCAGGTCTCGTGCCAGTCCATATCCACGACCATTATGTCAATCGGGATGTTCATCTGTCTGAATGACTTGCCAAGATCGACGAACTCGAAGTCGGAATACTGCCAGTAGCGGGACCACCAGTAGCCGAAAGCATATTTAGGAGGCATCGGAATCCTGCCCGCAACCTTGATGAAGTCTCCAAGTGCTGCCTTGTAGTCGTGACCATAGGCGAACATATAGAGGTCAAGCCGGTCAGTAGTGTCTCTCTGGGCAACCCAGGTCTTCCAATCGCTGTCATCCTCTACGAAAAGATGTCTCTTGCTTTCATCCACGACAGCCCAGCCATCACGCGAAAGCACGCCCTTGTCGAAAGGCTCGATTGTCTTGTGTCCGTCACAGCGGTCGAGGGTCCTGGTTGTGCCGAGAAGGTTGCCGGAATCATCCATACCGGGAGTCCAGACAACGGTTCTGACTCCCTTGCGTGCGGAAGGATCCGACATAGTGAATTCAATCTTCAGGTTGTCGGCGGCAAACTTCCCGCCCTTGTAAGTAAGTTTGAGAGCGTCCGTGGTCAGCACAACGCCTTTCCCGCTTTTGCGGGTCTTGAAGGAAGGAACTTCCAGTTTCCTGTTGACAATGGCAAGGGTAGCCCTGTCCTCAAACACCCCGTCCGCGCTCCATTCCATTCTCACAAGCCTCGGAGTAAGAACCGTGAAACGGGCATTCCCGCAGGTTACCACCGCCTCCGGAGCGGCCTTCGGGTCATTCTGGGCAGCAGCGGAGGCAGCCCACAGCAGCAATGCTGAAAAAGCAAATATTAATTTTTTCATTTACTAAAATTTAGGATTTCATATTTCCGAAACATATCAGGCCCCGAAATTACAAAATATTCCGGAATATCAAATCTCCCAGCGGCCGCCTTTACCGAAAAGAGTCTGCGTGAACTCGTCAAGATAACCCAGACGGTAGAGCAAATCGATGTTGGTGAAACGGCTGCGCATAAAAGGAATTAATGAGAAAGTCTCCCTGAGGTGGGAGCGGCTGACGCAGATCATCTCCGGCTCGTAAGGAGCACCGACAGCCTTTAGGTTCTCATACACCTTTTCCGAAGGAATGAGTACCTTGCGGATTTTCGCCGACATCTCTCCCCAGCAGGACTTAAGCAGTTCCACGCGCTCACGCAAATGCTCGCGGTCAATGTATTTTGCACGGGTTTCCTCAAGACATCTGGCAAGATGTCCAGGCTTTCCTTCACAAAGTGTCCTGATTTCAGTTTCCATTTCCTCCCAACTCTTCCAGGAAGCCACAACTGCATCGGTGTCAATATTTTCTATATCCTTTGAAAGAAGGAACTCAAGTTCGAGGGTAGAGACGATGGTTCCGATTCCCACCTTGAATCCGTGCGAGACGTGGGTACCGTCCGGGTAACTCAGGCCCTCCATGTCCCAGCAATGCGAGAACTGGTGCTCGGTTCCGGAAGCAGGGCGGCTGGACTGGATTGCCTGCATTGCAAAGCCACTCATTATCAGTCCGTAGGCCAGTTTCTCCGTTGCCTCGACATCTCCTGCAAGCACATCGGCGGGCGAAGAGAGAGCGGACATAAGGTCGTTGTGAAGAAGGGTATATGCAAACTCGTCGATCTTCTCCTCGCCAAGTGCATCTGCTATGATCCAGTCAGCGGCGGCAGGCACCTTTGCAATCAGGTCGGCATAGCCGGAAGCGGCAAGGTCCTTCGGGGCAAGGGCGGCTATCTGAGGGTCAAAGACCATTCCGTAAGGAGCACGGCAGCTGAAGGTCTGCTTGTTTCCATCCTTGGTGATGGATGCTCCGAATGCAGTGTAACCGTCCATTGATGCGGCCGTACCAACTATAATGTAGCGTCTCCCGAGATGATCGGAAGCCAGTTTCGTCAGGTCATTTATGACACCGGAGCCAACAGCCACGGCAATCGCGTCGTCAGTGGCGAGGAAAGCCTCTAGTCTTTCAAGGAAAGACCATTCCGCATAAAAATGCTCGTCCTCTATGATAAAAGGAGCCTTCTGCTCAATTCCCTCTGATTCAAGATTTCTGAAGACACGCTCTCCAGCAGCTTTCCAGGTGTTTCTGTCAGCAACAACCACAGCCCTGGACGACGGGAAAAGTTCTCTGAACATCTTTCCCGTCTTTTCTATGGCTCCGACACCGAATTCCAGTGCCTTCGTGTCACTCGCACGTCTCAACGCCTCAGTGACCATTCCATTTGTTTTCATTATATATTATATTATTGTGTAATAATTTGCAAATTTTCATTCCGTTTTCATATCTTTGCGCTTTCCACAATCCCTAACACGAAAAATCATGATCAGCATTGCAGAACGGCACAAATACATCAAAGAGCAATTGCAGGCAAAAGGCTTTGTCAGGGTCAACGACCTCGCAGATCAACTGGGTGTGACCGGAGCCACAATCCGCAAGGACCTCAGGATTCTTGAAAGCCAGAACATACTTCTCAGGACGCACGGAAGTGCTTCACCTGTCAAGCCACACGTAATGGACATCAGCATTGATGTCAAGGCTCAACAGAACAAGGACAAAAAACACTGCATCGCGCTCGCAGCGCAGAAACTCATCAAGCCTGACGACGCAATAATCCTCGCATCTGGTTCGACAGTCACAGCCTTCGCCGAAGTACTCTCCCCAATCAGCACAATCAACGTAGTCACTCCATCCATAGGGATTGCGCTTCTTATGAACGACAGGGACAATGTCAAGGTACTGCTCCTTGGAGGTGAAATGTATAAGAACTCTTTGTCCGTGAGAGGGAGTTACACTGAAGCGGGACTGGTGAACGTCAGCTGCTCCAAACTCTTCATCGGTTGTGACGGAATCAATCTTGAAACAGGAGTTACCTGTGCAACGATTGAGGAAGCCCGCCTTACCACCGCAATGATGAAAGCCTCGTCAAAGACCGTCATTCTCGCGGACTCTTCCAAATTCGGAAGAAGGGGTTTCGGAAAAATCGGAAACATTGAAGATTTTGACATAATCATCACTGATTCCGGAATACCGGACAATATACGTGAGAAAATCGAGGACCTCGGAGTCCAGATACTCATCGCTGATTGACCTCGGAAGCAGGAAAACTCAGGTTCCTCAACTTCTTGCCGTCGGCATTGAAGAACTCAAGGTTTATTCCTGAGGAG
>CAMEBJ010000106.1 GCA_945912085.1 uncultured Bacteroidales bacterium
TTCAGAACCCTTGTGGACTGCTGGAGGCAGACCTGGGAGAATCCCGACCTGCCTTTCTACTTTGTCCAGCTTTCAAGCATCGAACGTCCGACCTGGCCGGAGTTCCGCAACAGCCAGAGGCTGCTCTCGCTGGAGATTCCACATTGCGGGATGGCAGTCTCCTCAGACCTCGGTCACCCCACTGACGTGCATCCGAGGGCAAAGAAACCTGTGGGAGAACGGCTTGCAAGGCTTGCACTGAGAAATGATTACGGAATGTCCGCAGACTGCCTTGCCCCTGCTGCGGTCAAAGCCTTCAGCAATGCCGACGGGAATGTCACCGTACTTTTCGACGGCCCCCTTTCCACCCCGGAAGGAGAGCAGGTCCGCGGATTCAGGGTTTGCCTGGAAGACGGAACCGAAATGAAGCCGGAGGCTTCCGCCAGTGGAGAAAATCAGATAATATTGAATATTCCCCCGGGCCACGACCCCGTCAAGGTCAGATATGCCTGGGAGCCTTACACCGATGCAAACCTGACCGGAAAGTCGGGTCTTCCCGTTTCTACTTTCGAGATAAAAGTTGTTAAATATTAAATATTTATGAAACGAAATATTATCGTCGCCGTTCTCATCGCGACGACGCTGCCGCTGACGGGCCAGGAGTCTTTCAAGAGTTACGAACCGACCGGGGAAATCTACCGCGAAGGGTGGATTGACCTGAACAAAAACGGGAAAAAGGACATCTACGAAGATTCGTCTCAGAAAATTGACAAGAGGATTGACGATCTGCTTTCGCAGATGAATATTGAAGAAAAGACCTGTCAGATGGTCACACTCTACGGCTACGGGAGGATTCTGAAGGACGACCTGCCGACAGAAGAATGGAAGAGCAGGCTGTGGGAAGACGGGGTCGGAGCCATTGATGAACATCTGAACGGGTTCCGGAACTGGCGTCTTGCACCTTCCGACAACCAGTATGTCTGGCCGGCATCGCGTCACACCTGGGCTATGAACGAGGTCCAGAGATTCTTCATCGAGCAGACAAGGCTTGGAATACCCGTGGATTTCACCAATGAGGGAATCAGAGGGGTTGAAAGCCTGCGCTCCACCAATTTCCCCACACAGCTTGGTCTCGGACACACCTGGGACAGGGATCTGGTGCGCAGAATCGGAGCAGTGACAGGTGTCGAGGCAAGGGCTCTGGGCTACACCAATGTCTATTCCCCGATTCTGGACGTGGCGCGTGATCAGCGCTGGGGACGATTTGAGGAGTCCTACGGGGAATCACCCTACCTCGTTGCCGAACTGGGTATCCAGATGGCAAGGGGTATCCAGGAGGATGGAGGAGCGGCTGCAACTGCAAAGCATTTCCTCGCATACAGTGCAAACAAGGGTGCACGCGAGGGTCTTGCAAGGACGGACCCTCAGATTTCCCCGCGTGAGGTCGAGATGGTCCACGCCTATCCTTTCAAGAGGGTAATCAGGGAAGCCGGTCTGAAGGGAATAATGTGTGCATACAACGACTACGACGGCATCCCGATTGAGGGAAGCCGTTACTGGCTGACCGAAAGGCTCCGTGGAGAAATGGGCTTCAGGGGATATGTGGTTTCCGATAGCGACGCTGTGGAGTACCTCCACTCAAAACACTCCACCTCAGCCAATATGAAAGAATCTGTGCTTCAGAGCGTTCTGGCAGGACTGAATGTACGGTGCACCTTCCGTTCGCCTGATTCCTATGTGCTGCCTCTGAGGGAACTGGTTGAGGAGGGAGCAATCCCGATGGAGGTGATTGACAGCAGGGTCAGGGACATTCTCAGGGTGAAGTTCGAGCTGGGGCTTTTTGACAGTCCTTACGTGAAGAATCTTGAGGAAAGCGACCGGATTGTCGGCTCTGAGGCCCATCAGGAACTTGCCCTGAGGGCTTCGCGCGAATCGATCGTTCTGCTGAAGAATGAAGGAGGACTGCTTCCTCTGGAAAGGGGGAAGGTCAGGAAAATTGCAGTCTGCGGGCCGAATGCTGCCGAGGAATCCTATGCCAAAACACATTACGGGCCTCTCGATGCCAATGTAATCTCCGTTCTTGAGGGACTTCAGGAATTGAGCGGGGCAGAGATTCTCTACACGAAAGGATGCAATCTGATCGATGAGAACTGGCCGGAATCCGAGATTTTTGATTTCCCGCTGACCTCTGAGGAACAGGCGGAGATTGATAAGGCAGTGGTCAATGCACGAAAGGCAGACCTTTCCGTGGTCGTGCTGGGAGGAGGCATCAGGACCTGTGGCGAGAACAAATCCCGCACAAGCATCGACCTCCCGGGCAGGCAGGAAATGCTGCTGAAGGCAGTCTGCGCCGTGGGCAAGCCGGTCATTCTGATTCTCATCAATGGCAGGCCTCTATCCATCAACTGGGCAGATGCCAATGTTCCGGCAATACTTGAGGCCTGGTATCCCGGTTCATTCGGAGGACAGGCCCTGACTGAGATAATCTTCGGTGATTGCAATCCGTCGGGAAAACTCACCTGTACATTCCCGAGGACTGTCGGACAGATTCCTTTCAACTTTCCGTGCAAACCGAACGCGCAGATAGGAGGAGACACCAAACCGGGCCCTGATGGAGGCCAGAGCAGAATCAACACTGCACTCTACCATTTCGGTTTCGGTCTGAGCTACACGACATTTGAATATTCAGACCTTCAGGTGACCACCTCCTCCCCTTCCGACAAAGTTCCGGCAAAAGCCTCACTGACAGTGACCAACACGGGAAACAGGGAGGGCGACGAGATTGTCCAGCTCTACATCAGGGATGTGCTGAGCAGTGTCACAACCTATGAAAAACGCCTGATTGGGTTTGAAAGGGTGCATCTTGCTCCAGGACAGAGCCGCAGAATCGACTTTAGCATCCGCAAGGACGCCTTCGAACTTCTCGACCGGAATTCCAGATGGACAATCGAGCCGGGAGACTTCCGGATAATGGCCGGTGCTTCCTCCGAAGACATCCGTCTCGAAAAGACAATCACTTTCCTGCCGCAAGAGCCAAAGGCACAGGATGGTTTCAGAAAGATCAATCCCATTCTTGAAGGAGCCCCGGTTCACGGGACAGGATGGAAAGAACTGGCAAGCGGATATGTACGCCTTCCGGAGCACGCCAGGGGCAAGGTGAGGGATGCAGTGTGGAAGCTGAGCCGCAATTCCTCCGGGCTGAGCATTGTTTTCAGGAGCAACACAAAGAGTATCAAGGTTGATATGAAACTTGGAGAAAGGATGCAAATGTACCATATGCAGTCCACAGGCGTGTCCGGCATCGACCTGTTTGCCATTGACAAGGCCGGTAACGAGCATTGGTGCGCCCCGAAATTCTCCGCTTCAATATGGGAACAGTCCGACAAGGAGTCCGGGACAAAGGAGACGATGGTTTCATATAATTACGAAAGACTTGACTATGACGGTAATGAGACATACGAGTATCACCTCTACCTCCCGCTCTACAATTCCGTGAAAAACCTTGAACTGACCGTAGAGAAGGACTGCTTCTTTGAATTTGCTGCGCTGAAGGAGGAAAAACCTGTGGTCGTCTATGGCACAAGCATCGCCCAGGGAGCCTGTGCAAGCCGTCCCGGCATGGCCTGGACAAACATCCTCGGGCGTGAGTCAGGTCTTCCGGTCGTGAACCTCGGATTCTCCGGAAACGGAAAGATGGAAAAGGAGATGTTCGAACTTCTGGACGAAATCGATGCGGGGGCATACATCATTGACTGCCTCCCGAACATCAATCTCAACGATGATTTTGAAGCCAGACTGGAAGAAGGACTGAAGTTGTTGAGACGTAAGCATTCCTGCCCGATTGTCCTGGTTGAGCACAGCGGATACACCAATGACCGGACCAATCACAACAGGCTCTATGCCAACGAGTTGAATACCAGACAGGAAAATCTCTTCAAAAAACTGCGCAGGCAGGGTTTCAAGAATCTGCATTATGTCACCCGTGAACAGATAGGATGGAACAATGACAGCATGGTTGAAGGAGTCCATCCGAACGACCACGGAATGAAACAGCAGGCGGATGCCGTCTTAAAAGTTTTGCGAAAAGCCCTTTGAGCAAGGTCTGCACCCTTGCGGGATTGCAGTATTCCATATATCTTTGTACGGATTGACCATATACCGGAAAATAACACATTTGAACCATTATAACACATTATGAAATTCAGAATTCTTCTACCGGTTGCCGCAGTAGCAATCGCCGTTCTGTCCTCCTGCAGCCACAAGCCGGCTGCCCTGACAGTAACTCCCTATCCAAACGATGTAACAATCAAGTGCGGAACATTCAATGCCGCCGGGGCGGACTTTGCAGTTGACCCTGCGCTTGACACAGATTCAAGGGACATTGTCGAGGCTTTCGCATCCCGGTTGTCAGCAGTTTCAGGACACGAAAACACGTTGCTGGAAGGGACAGCCGCAACAGGATTCACATTCGTGCTTGACACCGCTCTCGACCCTGAGGCCTACTCTCTGGAAATCAACAGAAAGAGTGTGTCAGTCAAAGCTTCCTCAACCGACGGATTCAGGTACGCCGTCCAGACTCTCCGCCAGATGCTTCCTGTCGAAATCTTCGGCAAGACACCTGCCCCTGATGCAGACTGGACTCTGCAGTGCTGCACCGTCAACGATGCCCCGAGATTTGGGTACAGGGGTCTTCACCTGGATGTCTCAAGACATTTCTACGACATTGCAGAGGTAAAGAAAATCATTGACCTTCAGGAGATTTACAAGATGAACACCCTCCACTGGCACCTTACCGACGACCAGGGCTGGAGGATTGAAATCAAGAAATACCCGCGACTTACCGAAGTCGGCGGCTGGAGAAAAGGGACAATGATAAGGAAAGAGTGGACCAACTTCGACGGGATTCCTTACGGAGGCTACTACACCCAGGACGAAATCAGGGAAGTCGTCTCATACGCCAGGAGCAAAGGAATCACCGTAATCCCTGAAATCGACCTCCCGGGACATATGCTCGCAGCCCTGGCTGCCTACCCTGAACTCGGATGTACGGGAGGACCTTACGAGGTTTGGCAGCGCTGGGGAGTGTCCGATGACGGTCTCTTCGTGGGCAACGAAAAGACCTTCTCCTTCCTTCAGGACGTGC
>CAMEBJ010000107.1 GCA_945912085.1 uncultured Bacteroidales bacterium
CAGGTGTGTTTGCAAGTGCCTCCATACAGTCTGACCGCAAGGCATATATCGAAAAATGGTCGTCCGTTGCCGTTTCGGAAATGAACCGAAGCGGGGTCCCGGCAAGTATTACCCTTGCCCAGGGTATCCTCGAGTCGGGAAGCGGAAAATCCGAGCTCGCCCTGAAAGGAAACAATCATTTCGGAATCAAATGCCACGACTGGAAAGGTGAGACCATCCATTTCGATGATGACCGCAAGAACGAGTGTTTCCGCAAATATCCCCACGCGGAGGCTTCTTTCCGTGACCATTCTGACTTTCTGCGCTATCGTGACAGGTACAAGTTCCTGTTCGATCTTGAGAGCAGTGACTACAGGGGATGGGCTTTCGGTTTGAAAAGGGCAGGTTACGCAACTGACCCGAAATATCCCGAGAAACTCATTTCCCTTATTGAGGAATACAACCTCACCCGTTTCGACAGAGTGAAATCCGTTCCTGTGACTCCAGCCGAGTTGGAAACCCCTGTGAAAATACGTGAATTGGAGAACCCGTCCGGTTCCGCCGCCGATGAGACCTATGTTTTCAGACTGTCCCGAAGCCGCTATTCCCAGAACAAGGTCCCTTTTATTTATCTTGGTGAAAGAGAAACACTTGCAGATGTCGCAAAATCCTATGACCTGTTCGTGCGCGAGCTTCTCCGCTTCAACGATGTGGATTCTCCGGATGCACTTGGGCCGGGCTCGGTGGTCTATCTCCAGCACAAGAAATCCAGGGCTGCAAAAAGGGTTGACAAATATGTCGCCGAAGGGGGCGAGACCCTTTGGGAGGTTTCCCAGCGTTTCGGTGTCCGGTTGAAAAGCCTTATGAAAAGAAATAATCTCCCGGCGGATTATGTTCTGAAATCGGAAGAAACTGTAAAACTCCGATAGATTTCGAAATATAATTTGTTGTTTTTTGAAAATAAACTATATTTGCTTTCGAAATGAAAGTAAATATGGTTCAGGAATATGATATCATTGTCATAGGCGGTGGCATTACAGGTGCCGGTGTTGCCCGTGACGCTTCTATGCGTGGATTGAAAACGCTTCTTGTCGAAAGGCACGATCTCACTGACGGGGCGACAGGCCGCAATCACGGACTTCTCCACAGCGGTGCGAGGTATGCCGTGACGGATTCCGAGTCGGCATCGGAGTGTATCCGGGAGAATATGATTCTCCGCAGAATCGCAAGTCACTGTGTCGAGCAGACCGATGGCCTTTTCATTACTCTTCCTGAGGATGACCTCGGCTATCAGGCAACGTTCATCGAGTCCTGCCGGAAGGCCGGCATCAATGCCTTTGCCATCGACCCGAAGGAAGCAATCAGACTTGAACCGTCAGTGAACAAGTCTCTTATCGGAGCTGTCCGTGTGCCTGACGGTGCAGTCGATCCTTTCCGCCTGACTGTCGCCAATGTCGTGGATGCACAGCTTCACGGTGCGGAAGTCCTGACCTACAAGCAGGTGACATCCATTCTGAAAGATGATTCCGGCCGTGTCACGGGAATCGAGGTGACGGATTTTCACACGAAACAGCAGAAAAAATACTATTCGAAGATAGTCATCAATGCCGCAGGAATCTGGGGGCACGGAATCGCTCAGATGGCCGGGGCACAGGTAAATATGTTCCCCGCGAAGGGAGCCCTCCTGATTTTCGGCCACAGGGTCAACAATATGGTCCTGAACCGCTGCCGCAAGCCGGCCGACGCCGACATCCTTGTGCCGGGTGACACCATCTGCCTGATCGGAACTACCTCGAGCCGTGTCCCGTTCGAGGAAGTTGACAATATGAACGTGACTCCTCAGGAGGTTGAGGTGCTGATGAGGGAGGGAGAGAAACTTGCTCCTTCGCTTGCTTCCACGAGAATCCTGCGGGCTTACGCCGGTGTACGTCCTCTGGTTGCCGCTGACAATGACCCTTCCGGAAGAAGTATCAGCAGGGGCATTGTCTGTCTCGACCACGAGACCCGTGACGGCATACCGGGATTCATTTCGATTACCGGAGGCAAGTTGATGACCTACAGGCTTATGGCTGAGTGGGCCGTGGATCTGGCCTGCAAGAAACTCGGTGTTGACAGGAAATGTGAGACCGCGGAGGTCTGCCTGCCTGGTTCATCCTCCACACCTCAGGAACAACCTCGTGTCGGGACTACGATCGGTCAGAGGGCTGCGCGTGGCCGTCACGGAGAGAGAACTTCCCAGATCAGCCTGTCCAGCGACACCGACCGTTCGATTGTCTGCGAGTGTGAGGAAGTCTCTGTCGGGGAGGTAAATTACGCCATTGAAAAACTTGGTGTTACGGGTCTTGTGGATATGCGCCGCCGCACCCGTGTCGGTATGGGTACCTGCCAGGGTGAGCTTTGCGCCTGTCGTGCAGCGGGTCTGCTTGCAAAGGCTGACGGATGTGCTCAGAAGGCAATTTCAAACGTGGCTGAGTTTCTCAATGAAAGATGGAAGGGAATCAGACCGATTGCCTGGGGTGAGACCCTGTGCGAAGCTCAGTTCACTTCCTGGATTTACGAGGGAGTCTGCGGTCTTGGCACCCCGCAGGAAAAGTGATTTCAAAAGAACAATCTGATATGAAATTCGATACTGTTATAATAGGAGGCGGACTTTCAGGCTTGACGGCCGGTTTGTCCCTGGTGAAAAAAGGGAAGAAAACCCTCATCGTGTCATCCGGGCAGAGTGCATTGCATTTCTTTTCCGGTTCTTTTGAACTTCTGTCATCTTCCGATGAACCCTTTAAGGCGATTGACACCCTTCCGGAAACTCATCCGTATTCCAGAATCGGCAGGGACAACCTGCTTCGTCTGGCAGAGGGAACAGGTCAGTTCTTTGCCTCGGCAGGAGTGACACTCTGTGGGGATGAACCTCACAAAAGGCTGACTCCGATGGGATTTAAGAAGAATGCCTGGCTGACTTCCGAAGGGCTTCTGACGATCCCTGACAGCGGAACCCTACCGTGGAAGACTGCTGCTGTTGTGAATATTTGCGGATTCCTCGATTTTCACAGTTCATTCATCTGCGCCGGACTTGGAAAATGCGGTCTGGAGTGCAGGGAATTTACCGTCAATCTCCCCGAGTTGGAGAAAATCCGTCAAAACCCGACGGAAATGCGTTCCACAAATATCGCCAAGACATTGACAGGCGAGGTCCTTGACAAGTTTGCCGCCGAGATTGAAAGAGTCTCTGCAGGATGTGACGTGGTCATCCTTCCGGTAGTGGTCGGCATTCAAGATGAGAGTGAATGCAAGCGCCTTTGCTCCCTGGTCAGCCGTCCTGTGAAGATGGTGGCAACCTTCCCGCCTTCCGTTCCGGGAATACGCATCCAGATGCAGCTCAAACGCCAGTTCTGCGCTGCCGGAGGAACGTATCTGCTCGGAGACACCGTTACTGACGGAGTCTTTGAGGGCAGTCGTCTGGTTGGGATACACACTGCCAACCACGGAGATTCTCTCTTCACTGCTGACGATTTCGTGATTGCATCTGGCAGTTTCTTCAGCCACGGTCTTGTGGCCGAAAGGAACCGGGTATACGAACCGGTGTTCGGTCTTGATGTCTTGGCTTCAGATGAAAGAGGGGAGTGGTTTGCGATGGATGTGTTTGACAATCAGCCATATATGAGTTTTGGCCTCTCAGTGGACAATGAGTTCAGACCGTCAGCAGGCGGCGCTGTCGTGGAAAATCTCCGTGCAGTGGGCTCCGTTCTCGGAGGCTTCAATCCTTTGAAAGAGGGTTGTGGCGCGGGTGTCGCAATTCTCACTGCAATGCGTGTGGCAGAACTGATTTCGTAAATGATGGAACTTATGGAAAAGGAACGCGAATCAATTGAATATAATTTCGAACAGTGCATCAAGTGTACTGTCTGTACGGTATATTGTCCGGTGGTGGCGGTGAATCCGGATTATCCCGGTCCGAAACAGGCGGGCCCGGATGGAGAGAGATACCGTCTGAAAAATCCTCTATTTTACGATGAGGCATTGGATATGTGCCTGAACTGCAAGCGTTGCGAGGTAGCCTGCCCTTCAGGGGTACGTGTGGGTGACATCATCCAGAACGCCCGCCTCAAATATGGCACGAAAAAGCCTCGTCTGCGTGACTTTATGCTCGCCTCGACAGATTTGATGGGCAGCGTGGCCACTGTAGTGGCACCGGTTGTGAATGCCTCCCTTTCACTCAAGCCTGTCAAGGCCGTGATGGACTGTACTCTTGGCGTTGACAAACATCGTACTTTCCCGAAATACAGTTCGCAGAAATTCGTTACCTGGTTCAGAAAGCACGCCCGGAAGGCTCAGGATGCTTTCCCGAAGAAAGTTTCGTATTTCCATGGCTGCTATGCCAACTACAATTTCCCTCAGCTGGCAAAGGATTTCGTCACAGTTATGAATGCAGTCGGTTACGGTGTCAATCTGCTTGAAGATGAGAAATGCTGTGGAGTTGCCCTGATTTCCAACGGTTTCAAGAAAAGGGCGACAAAACAGGCCCAGACCAACCTGGCTGCCTTGAGAGAGGCAGTCGGCAGGGGTGAACCCGTTCTGACGACAAGTTCCACCTGTACTTTTACAATCAGGGATGAATATGCCCACATTCTCGGCCTGGACAACTCGGATGTGCGTGACAGTGTGATGCTTGCCGTCAGGTTCCTCTTCAATCTGGTGGACAGCGGCAAGGTGAAACTAGTCTTCCGTGAGGATTACCGCAGGAAAATTGCCTACCACACCCCTTGTCATATGGAGAAACTCGGCTGGGGCATCTATCCGGTTTCCCTGCTGAAGATGATTCCGGGCGTCGAGCTGACCGTCCTTGATTCCAACTGTTGCGGAATAGCCGGAACATACGGTTTCAAAAAGGAACATTATGCCGATTCCCAGAAAATTGGCGAACCTCTGTTCAATCAGATAAAAAGCCTCGCACCTGATGTGGTCGCAACTGATTGTGAAACCTGCAAATGGCAGATTGAGATGAGCACCGGCTACCCTGTTGCCAATCCGGTTTCGATTCTTGCCGAGGCTCTTGACATTGAAGCCACTGTGAAGGTTAATGCCTGACACGCTTGAAGATAGTTAATGTGTTGGATTAAATTTAACATATTTTTATCTTAATTTA
>CAMEBJ010000108.1 GCA_945912085.1 uncultured Bacteroidales bacterium
GGATGAGGACTTATTGGCGGAGGAGTTTGCTGATGTATTGCCTGAAATTTTCGCCCTGGATGCAGAGGGCTTTCGGATGGTGATTCCGGGAACAGGTCCATTACCGGGATGTACGGGAGGGGAGGAGATTTTGCGGCTGGAAGATTTGCCGGCTGGGCTCCGGTCACCTGAAGATTCCAAGTCGGAAGGATGCTCCGAAGCGACCTCCCCGAGCAGCCTTTGCGCAAGGGCCGGGTCTATTACATAGACAGTGTCGGGAGCCTCCCTTTTGGCGGAGATTGCGGAAAGTGCCGCTTTGTTGATGAATACAGCAGTCTGATAGCCGACAATGAGGAACACAATGGCTATTACTGCAACAACTTCAGACCTCGTCAACCCCTTGACTTCAGTCTTTTGTTTCATCGGTAACTATTTTGAAAATTCTCTTTTTCTGTTCAAATTTCTTTTTCGTTATGCCCAAAGGGTGACACCACTACCGGCGGCCGGAGACGACAATGACAATTTCGCCCTTGGGCTCATGTTCACGAAACCATGAGGCGACCTCTTCAAGGGTGCCGCGGCGGTGCTCTTCGAATTTCTTTGAAATTTCCCTCGCAACGGAACACTCGCGGTCAGGCCCGAAAAATTCCGCAAACTGCTCCAGAGTCTTGACCAGCCGATAGGGAGACTCGTAGAAAACCATCGTCCTTGTCTCCGATGCAAGTTCATTCAGACGGGTTTGCCTTCCCTTTTTCACTGGAAGGAAACCCTCGAAGCAGAACCTGTCGCAGGGATATCCCGAGGAGACAATCGCAGGAATCAGCGCAGTGGCTCCCGGCAGGGTCTGGACGGTAATGCCCGCCTGGACACAGGTCCTGACCAGAAGAAAACCCGGATCGGAAATCCCGGGAGTACCCGCATCACTAATCAAAGCCACATTGAGGCCCGCGGCAATCCTGTCACGGACCATCTCGACGGTCTTGTGCTCATTGACCTTGTGGTGGGACTCCAGACGGCCGTGTATGTCGTAATGCTTCAGCAGCACGCTGCTCGTGCGGGTGTCCTCCGCAAGAATCAGGTCAGCCTCCTTCAGCACGGAAACTGCCCTGAAAGTCATATCCTCCAGATTTCCCACGGGGGTAGGGACGATGTAAAGCACGCCCTGCTCCCTCACCTGCTCCTTGAAAGCCGTCATTTCAATTTCCTCCTGACAGCCATCATAAACCTGTAAATCACATCCGAATCAGGGTCCCAGCCCTTGAAGCGGTCCAAAAGCCACCGTGCGGCATCCTCAAAGGAAGAATAGCCGTTAAGTTCTGTAACAACCGATTGGAACAAGGCCGGATCATCGGAAAAAAGAGTCTTTATGAAATATAATCTGTCATTGAGGGATATGGCACTTCTGATATCCTGTACCGAAGATCCCGGAATGTCAGTCATCCAAGCCCTTGAACGCGTCAACACATCCGCAACAGACGGCCTTGAATCATCAAGGAAAGGGACATCCAGTTCAATGGCCTCTTCAGAATCGTCAAGTGTAAGCAGAGGTGGCTCCTCACCCGATCCTTCAGGCAACGGATCTCCGGGAACAATTTCCTCAGAAACACCAACTTCAGGAGCATCCTCTTTCGAAACATCCACATCCTCCACAGAATCCGGCAGGGTATCCCGGCATTCACACGCAACACTACCAGGCATTTTCCCCAATTCTTCCAGCTTTCCGGCAATCAAATCCATCTGCCTCCTTATGTCGGCAATCATCCCGGATATTTCCGACAAAATCTCTTCCTGCGTTTTTTCCATAATTTAGTTATCTTTGCAGTCGCAACCGCAAAAGTAAGGAAATGTTTTTAGAAAATACAAAAAAAGCAGGTTCAATCGAAGTAATCTGCGGATCAATGTTTTCGGGAAAGACCGAAGAACTCATCAGGAGACTCAAAAGGGCCAGGTTCGCCAACCAGAAAGTCGAGATTTACAAGCCGGCAATCGACGTGCGCTACTCCGATGACCAGGTTGTCTCACACGATTCGCACAGCATCCCTTCAACTCCGATTGACTCCCCTGCCAGTATGCTCCTGCTTTCAAGCGATGTGGAAGTGGTAGGAATTGACGAGGCTCAGTTCTTTGACGAGACCATCGTGGAAGTCGTGCAGAAACTTGCCGACAGAGGCATCAGGGTCATCATCGCAGGACTCGACATGGATTTCACCGGCAAGCCGTTCGGTCCTATGCCCGCCCTTATGGCAGTTGCTGAAGATGTCCAGAAAGTCCACGCCATCTGCGTGAAATGCGGCAGCCCCGCCAACCATTCGCACCGTCTTGCCAAGAGCGACAAGCTGGTGCTCCTCGGAGAGAAAGACACCTACGAGCCACTCTGCCGCCATTGCTTCAACGCAGCGGAAGGCAGGTAATCCAATCCCTCAACGCCTCGGATGATGATTGATGACATCCCTCATCCAGGATTCCGTGTCAATGTGCGTGTAAATTTCGGTCGTGAGTATGCTCTCGTGTCCGAGCATATCCTGAACCACCCTCAAATCAGCCCCGTGATTCACCAGATGGGTCGCAAATGAATGTCTGAATGTGTGCGGCGAGATTTCCTTGTGGACTCCGGCGAGCATTGCCTGCCTCTTGACCATCGTAAAGACAGACACCCTGCTCAGTGCCCTGCCATCCCTGTTCAGGAAAAGTATGTCTTCAGAGGCGGTGTCGGACGGTTCAGGACGGACGGCAAGATAGTCCGAGACAGCATCCAGAGCCATTCCCCCGATCGGGACGAGCCTTTCCTTGTTTCCCTTTCCCACAATCCGGACAAAACCTTCCTTGAAATAAACATTTGAAATCTTCAGGCCGACAGCCTCTGAGACCCTCAGCCCGCAGCCGTACAAGACCTCCAGAATTGCCCGGTCACGCAGTCCGTTCCACGACCCGGTGTCCACGGAATCGATGATGGCCGAAACTTCATCTTCGGAAAGGACTGCCGGCAAGTGGCGCCCGATTTTCGGGGCATCCACCGCATCACAGGGATTATCTTTCACATATCCCTCCAGGACCGTCCACCGGAAGAAAGACCTGAGCGAGCTCAGACATCTTGCCTGAGAGCGTTTTGACAGGGCATTAAGGGTACCGAAATATTTAGCTATGCAGTCGGACGTCACCTCCCCTACCCGAACCCCGGCAGAATCAATCCAGGCAAGGAAATCCCGGACATCAGAAGAGTACGATGCCACCGTAGAGGGTGACATCGCACGTTCTATCTTCAGATAGGAAATATAGTCCTCCAGAAATCTGCCCATCAAGGATTACAGAGTTGCATATTTCTTTCCGTATTCCATCATCTGGGCGAGATAATCATCGTTGTAAACCACCTTGTAGTCAACGACCTTGCCGCCTTTCTCCACCGGGACGATGTCCGGATTGATGAAACCGCCGTATGGTTTGAGCCCAAGTGATGCATATCTCTCTTTCACTTCCTTGTGAAGAACAGGATCGATTTCTACAGCATAAGTCTCGACCAGAGCCTTGCCTGCCTTGTAGTCACCCTCTGACTTGATTCTCTGCACCTCGGCAAGTAGCTGTCCGAAAAGTCCGCGCAAGGCCTCGTAATCATTGACCACGAAATAGGTCTTCCCATCACGCACCTTCTTTTCAATCACATTGTCCTTCAGTCCCTTCTCATAGCACCACTTTGCAATCAGCAGACGGTTCTGCATATGGGCTTCGGTGTTCTTGCGTCCGAGTTCCACCCTGTTGAACTGAACGAAGAGACCATTGCGTATGTAATTGGCATACTGAGCCTTGTAAGCCTCACCATCCGGGAGTATTCCCAGTTCGACAAGTTTCGGGTCTGCCATAAAATAGAGTCCGAACAAATCCGCACGGGTCTCTTCTAGGGCCGAGCTATACTCTCCGAGGGCCCCGGAAGGCACTCCCGGAAGCAGCTGGCCGGAACCGTGACCCAGACATTCGTGAAGGTCTGTGTGAACCTCGTCGGTCAGGGAAAGATACTTCCTTGCATACTCAAGTTCCTTCTCATCGAAGGTGAACTCGCTCTGGATGTTCTTCGGAGACTCCTGTGCAGCAAAGGAATAGGCGTGGGTAATGTTCGCAATCGTCACAGACTTCGAGCCATATTCCTTCCTGATCCAGTCGGCATTCGGAAGATTGATTCCAATCGGGGTTGACGGGAAGCAGTCCCCTCCAAGGGCAGCCACGTTGATGACCTTCGCGGAAACGCCCCTGACCTCTTTCTTGCGGAACTTCGGATCCACCGGTGAACGGTCCTCGAACCACTGTGCGTTGCGGCTGATGAGTTCTGTCCTGCGGGAAGCCTCCAGATCCTTAATATTTACTATAGCCTCCCAGGATGCTTTCCTTCCGAGCGGGTCGTTGTAGTCCTCGATGAAGCCGTTGACATAGTCCACGACACCTTCGGTCTCTCCGGCCCAGAGGATGTTGTACTCGTCCCAGGTCCTCAGGTCACCGGTGCGATAATAGTCAATCAGGAGTTTTAGACCATCTTTCTGCGCCTGATTTTCAGCACATTGTGCGGCCAGTTCAAGTTCTGCCACGATTTTTTCAATCGCAGGTCCGTAAAGTCCTCCGACCTTGTAGACATCCTCGCGGACTACTCCGTTTCCATCCTTGTAAACCTTGCTGTTCAGACCGTAGGAAACCGGACGCGGGTCGTTCGGGACCATAATGCTTTCATAGTATTTCTCAACCTCATCCCTCGTGACTCCCTCGTAGAAATTCACTGCAGAAGATGCCACAAGGTCCTTCGAGGTGTCAGTGGACTTGCGCTGAAGCAGATACTCCGGGTCATAGATTACCTTGAGCAGGGTGTCCGCCTTGTCAGCATCCCCGACAGCCTCCATCAGGCTCCTGAAATACTTCTGAGGGCAGGCAGGAAAGAATTTGTCCTCGGCATAGTGGTGATGGATTCCGTTGCTGAAGAACACCCTTTTGGCGTAAACCAGAAAATCTTGATACTCAGAACATTCCCGGTCCCCTTTGTAATTTTCGATGATATTTTCAATTGCGTGTCGCACAGGCAGGTTGAAGCGGCAGTTCTGCGCCCAGAGGATGTCACGGCCGTACTTTGCAGCCTCCGAAAGGTGATAGA
>CAMEBJ010000109.1 GCA_945912085.1 uncultured Bacteroidales bacterium
GCTGGGTAGCCTTGGTGGCGGCACCCCATGCCACGTTACCGAAACCGGAGATTGCGACTGTCTTGCCCTTGATGTCCTTGTTCTGGAGATGAAGCATGTGCTGTACGAAATACACGGCACCGAAACCGGTCGCCTCAGGACGAATGAGGGAGCCACCCCAGGTCATTCCCTTTCCGGTCAGCACTCCGGTGTGCTCGCGCGCAAGTTTCTTGTACATCCCGAAGAGGAAGCCGATTTCACGTCCGCCCACACCGATGTCGCCTGCAGGCACGTCGGTGTCAGGACCGATGTTGCGCCAGAGTTCAAGCATAAAGGCCTGGCAGAAACGCATTATTTCAGCATCGGACTTTCCCTTCGGATTGAAATCCGAACCGCCCTTTCCGCCACCCATAGGAAGGGTTGTGAGTGCATTCTTAAAAGTCTGCTCGAAACCGAGGAACTTCAGGATGGAAAGGTTGACTGAAGGATGGAAACGAAGACCGCCCTTGTATGGTCCGATGGCGCTGTTGAACTGAACGCGGTAGCCGGTGTTGGTCTGGATTTCCCCGTTGTCATCTACCCAGGTCACCTTGAAGGTGAAGATCCTGTCCGGTTCCACAATCCTCTCCACGATTTTTGCTGCCTCAAACTCAGGATGTCTGTTGTAGGTCTCCTCGATTGATTCCAGAACCTCGCGGACAGCCTGAAGATATTCTTTCTCTGTTGGATACTTGGCCTGTAAAGAAGCCATTATTTGATTGGTGTTCATAATATTGGTTATTAAAAAGCAGTTATAATTACTATTTCGTCATTTAACTTCCCAGACGGACCCGCTGCGCAGGAGGTCATCCACACAATGTATCCTCGACCTTGCACTGACTTCGGCCACCTGATCACGTACTCCGTCGTCGTAGGTTACATCCTTGACATCCCTGATGATTCCAAGGGCAACCGGGTACTCCGGGTACTTCATATCCGCGAGCATCATGTGGATACCTATATTGTCCGTATGAGCGTCGTGAGTGAGAATATCATCCTCCGTCACTCCGTTTTCCCCGATGGTCACCACCTTGAGCCTCATTCCATCAAGAACCAGGCCCTTGTCCCTGTTCTTCCCGAAAATCATCTTCTGTCCGTGGCGCAGGACGATGGTCCTGTCCTCCTTGACAGCGCGGTCAGTAATCACCTTGTGTGTGCCATCATTGAAAATCACGCAATTGGTCAGCATTTCCATCACGGAAGTGCCGTCGTGCCGTGCAGCTGCGACCATAATTTCCTCATTCAGCTTCAGCTCAATGTCGATGCTGCGTGCGAAGAAAGTGCCTTTCGCCCCGAGCACGAGGCTTCCCGGATTGAACGGATGTTCGACCGTGCCGTAAGGCGATGTTTTGGTGATTGCTCCGAATTTGGAGGTCGGAGAATACTGTCCCTTCGTCAGACCGTAGATCTGATTGTTGAACAGGATGATATTGATGTCTACGTTTCTCCTTATGGCGTGGATGAAGTGGTTTCCTCCGATTGCGAGGGCATCACCGTCACCGCAGGCCTGCCAGACGGTCAGGGACGGATTGGCGACCTTGATTCCGGTGGATATCGCCGTGGCACGGCCGTGAATACTGTGGAAACCGTATGTGTCCATATAATATGGAAGCCTTGAAGAGCAGCCGATTCCCGAAACCACGACATATCTCTCCTTTTCGTAGCCCAGTTCCTCGCTGACAGCAGGCATCGCCTTCTGCATTGCTGCAAGCACTGCGTGGTCACCACATCCGGGGCACCACCTGACTTCCTGATCGCTCTTGAAATCCTTGAATGTATATTGTGACATTTTTTCCTATATTGAGATGAACCTACAAAGATTTTTCGATGGCCCCGGCAAGTTCCTGCACAAGGAACGGCTGGCCCTGTACCTTGTTGTACTGCAAATAATTGTACTGTGGCAACAGACCGCGCAGCAAGTTCACGAAATGACCGCTGTTCAGCTCGCACACCAGAATCCTGTCAAAGCGGGAGAAGACCTCCGGGGTGTTCTCCGGCAGAGGACTGATGTAGTCGAAATGGGTGAAGGAAACGGTTTTACCGCTCTCACGCACCTGCTCCACAGCCGAAAGGATGTGGCCGTAGGTTCCACCCCAGCCAACCACCAGAAGGCTTCCTTCCGACGGTCCATTGACTTCGAGATGAGGGATGACCCTTGCCACGCGGGCAACTTTTTCCGCCCTCTCCCTGACCATAATTTCGTGATTCACAGGGTCTGACGAAAGCACTCCGTCGTGATTTTTCTCCAGTCCGCCGACACGGTGCTCGAAACCTTTGCGGCCCGGTACGGCCCATTTTCGGGCAAGTGTTTCCGGATCCCTTTCAAAAGGACGGAACTTCTCGCCTGTCTCAGCTGCAAAAGGAGGATTGATTTGCGGATAGTCTTTCATCGAAGGAATAAGCCACGGCTCTGAGCCGTTGCCAAGAAAGCCTTCAGTCAGAAGGACTACCGGAGTCATATGCTCGAGTGCAATCTTTGCAGACATAAAAGCTGCATCAAAGCAATGTGCAGGAGAATGGGCAGCAACAACCACAAGAGGGCATTCTCCGTTGCGGCCGTAGAGGACCTGATTGAGGTCCGTCTGCTCGGTCTTGGTCGGGATTCCGGTTGAAGGACCGGCCCTCTGGACATCCACCACCACGAGCGGGAGTTCGGTCATCACCGCAAGTCCGAGAGCCTCGGACTTCAGGGACAGACCCGGACCGGAAGTGGTCGTGACTGCCAGATTGCCCGCAAATGCAGCACCTATGGCAGTACATATTCCCGCAATCTCATCCTCAGCCTGAAGGGTCTTGGCTCCCAGGCTCTTGTGGATGGCGAGTTCCTCGAGAATGGCTGTGGCCGGAGTAATCGGGTATGAACCGCAGAAAAGAGGGAGGCCGGATTTCTCGGAAGCGGCGAGAAGGCCCCAGGCGGTGGCCTGGTTTCCGGTGATGTTGCGGTAGAGTCCCTTCTTCAACAATGCAGGCTCGACAGTGTAGGTGTCAGGAATCGCCTGGATGTTTGCGGCATAGTTGTAACCGTCGTTGAGCACCTTCTTGTTCGGTGCGATGAGTTCAGGATGTTTCTTTGAGAATTTTTTCTCAAGATAGGTGTATATATATTCCATCGGACGGCTATAGATGAAGCAGGCCATTCCGAGGGTAAACATATTTTTGCATTTGTTGACAGTCTTCAGATCAAGACCGCTGTCCTTGAGACTTTCCTGAGTGAGGGTTGTAATCGGGACGGCGATTATCTGCCTGTCCCCTATTCCAAGTTCCTCGACAGGATTGCCTTTGAAACCTGCCCGGGCAAGTCCCTTGTCGTCGAATGTGTCATCGTCAAGCAGAACCATTGCGGTGCGCTTGAGCCATTTGGCATTAGCTTTCAGTGCAGCCGGGTTCATCGCCACGAGAAGATCGCAGAAATCACCCGGAGTGGCCACGTTTCCGCTTCCGATGTGGACCGTGAATCCGGAAACCCCGGAAACAGTCCCGTGCGGCGCGCGTATTTCAGCCGGATAGTCAGGGAATGTCGAAAGACCATTTCCATAGACAGCTGACATATCGGCAAAAAGAGAACCGGTAAGTTGCATTCCGTCGCCTGAATCCCCTGCAAATCTTACAACAACATCATTTGCATCTATTACCTTATGTTGCATATCCCCTAAACTTTAACCGGACGGCCCCAATAAGGAGGCGCCGCCCGGTAATTCATTTCTCTTCCCTTCCTACTGCTGCTGTTGCTGGGCACGAGCCTGGAGCTCGGCCTGCAGAGACTCAAGTGTCCTGTCTTCAGGTATTCCGAGTGCCTTACGGGCCTCGGCTGTGATGTCAGTGCTCCTTGTCGCATCGATATAGAGGACGGCTGTGGCATCGAAAACATAGATGTAACCAGCGGCCTTTGCAATCTCTGACACGGTTGTCTGAGCTTTCTGGTAGATTGGAGCCATCAGCCTGTTCTGCTGCTGCTGAAGGTCCTGCTGTGCAGTCTGCTCAAACTCCTGAATCCTTGTCTGGATGTCGTTGAGCTCCTTCTCCTTGCTCTGCTTTACGGCTGGAGTCCAGGAAGCCTGTTTCTGCTCGTACTGCTGGTACTTGTTCTGGAATTCCTCAATCATAGCCTGATAGGTCTCCTGAGTTTCCTTGTTCATCACCTCAATCTGTTCGCGTGCAGTGTCGCTTTCAGGCATCAACTGAACAAGTTCGCTGAAATTCACGTGGGCAAATTTGAGATCCTGTGCCCAGGCGCTGGCTGAAACTGCAACTGCCAGGGCAATAATAAAGATTCTTTTCATATTCTTGTACATTAAAATATTTATCAAAGTGATTACTGTTCAAGTGTTTTATCATCAGAACTGCTGTCCAATCACGAAGTGGAACTGGCTCTTTCCGTGGGTCGGGTCATCGAATCCCCATCCCCAGTCAACTCCAAGAAGACCGACCACAGGGAGGAAGACCCTCACGCCGACACCGGCAGACCTCTTGATGTTGAAAGGATTGAACTGTCTGATGTCTGACCAGCAGTTACCTCCCTCAAGGAAGACCAGAGCGTAAATCGTGGACTGAGGCTGGAGCACAACTGGATAACGAAGCTCAACGGTGAACTTGTCATAGACGTTTCCGGAATATGCATATCCTGAAGAACTGTAAGGAGTCTGAGTGTAAGGGGTGAGCGAGTAGTTTTCATATCCCCTGAGCGAGATGACCTCGGAACCGTAGGTGTTGTAGCCCGACATTCCGTCTCCTCCGACAAGGAAGCCCTCGAATGGTGAATATCCCCAGTTCCTGTTGTAGTAGCCGAGGTAACCGAACTGTGCCCGTGCCATCAGGACGAGGTCACCGACGAGCTTGGTGTAAACGGCAGCCTTGAACGTCCATTTGTGATACTCGACCCAGCGGTATCTCGATGCGGAGGACTGCTTGTTGTAGTCAATGTCCCTCCAGTTCTTGACAGTGGCAGGATTGCCGTTGTCGTCAAGCACGCCGTGGTCTTTGTGCCTGAGAAGGGAATATGGAGGAGTCAGCTGCAACGCGAAGCTGAACTCGGAACCCTGACGCGGGTAAATCTGCTGGTCGGTGGATGTCCTGGAGAGA
>CAMEBJ010000110.1 GCA_945912085.1 uncultured Bacteroidales bacterium
AAGAGGATGGACGAGATGGCCGAAAGCGGGCTTGCATCGCACTGGTCCTACAAGGGAATCAAGCACGAGGCGACCCTTGACAGCTGGCTCTCTTCCGTGCGGGCCACCCTGGAGCATCCTCAGTCCGGCAGTCCTTCATCGGGATACTACGAGGATGACCTCCCTCAGCCTCCTTCAAAGGAGATTTTCGTCTTCACACCTTCAGGGGAGCTGCGAAGACTGCCTGTGGGAGCGAGTGTACTGGACTTCGCCTTTGACATCCACTCCAACCTCGGAGTGAAATGCACGGGAGGAAAAGTCAACGGCAAGGCGGTTTCCATCAAGGAGAAACTCTCGACGGGAGACGTGGTGGAGATTATGACAGGAAAGAACCAGAAGCCCAATTCCGGATGGCTTGGCTTTGTCGTGACCTCCAAGGCCCGCACGAAAATCCGCCAGATGCTGTCCGAGGAGGAATTCAAAAAGGCTTCCGACGGAAAGGAACTGCTGGAGAGGAGGCTGAAGAACTGGAAGATGGACATCAGCGACGAGGACCTGGCAGCCTTCCTAAAGAAACGCGGCTACAAGACTCTGAACGCATTCTACGCTGCAATTGGCGAAGGGGAGCTGGACATAAATGACATCAAGTCCTATATTCTTGAGCAGGACAGGAAGGAGGCTCCCGAAACTCCCGTTGCGGTACAGCAGCCTGTCAAAGGCTCCCGCCAGGAGGACAGGAAGGAGAACGGTCCGGTGGTCATTGAGAGTATGCAGAGCACGAAGGGTTTCGACATCAAGATGTCAAAATGCTGCAATCCGGTCTATGGGGACGACATCTTCGGCTTCCTGTCACAGAAGGAGGGCATAAAAATCCACAGGATTTCCTGCCCAAATGCCGCAAGGCTTCTTGAAAAATACCCCTACAGGGTGCTGAAGGCAAGATGGAGCACGGCGCAGAGCCTGTCCAGTTTCCAGGTGGAACTGAGAATCACTGCGGACCTGGAACCTTCTGTGATCAATGAGATCTTCGATGTCGTGAATTCCTTCAAGGCTTCAATCCGTGCATTCAACTTCACGGAGAACAACAAGCACGATGCCTACCTCATAACTGCAAGGATTTCCGTACCAAGCGACATGGAACTGGACAAGGTGATTTCCCAGATCAGGGCTTTGAGAAACATTCAGAAAGTCACCCGAGGGTGACGTAAGGCCGGAACTGTCCGGAGCCAGCCGAAGCTGATGAATGAAAAGACGGCAAGGGGAATCACCCGAGGCTGACACTTGAGTCGGCGATTGAAAGGGCTCCGCTCCTGTGGGTTACCATAATCATTGTTCGACCGTCCCTCATTCGGGACAACCCGCTGAACAGACGGGTTTCCGTTGCCCCGTCCAGGGCAGATGACGGTTCATCCAGAAGGAGAACCGAGCCGGTGTGCAGAAGGGCCCGAGCGATGGCAATCCTCTGTGCCTGCCCTTCGCTGAATCCCTCCCCCTTCTCGGAGCAGACTGTGTCAAGGCCATCCGGCAGTTCGAGGACAAAATCCGCCGCGGCGGCCTTGAGGGCCTGTTCCATCCGCTGCTGAGTCGCATCCTGACATCCGATTCTCAGGTTGTCCCTGATGGTGCCGCTCATCAGGGAATTACCCTGTGGAACGAAAATGAAATTGCATCTGGTCTCAGGAGACGCAAGATGCTCTCCCGATCTGTCATAGACTATCACCCTGCCGCTGTCCGGTTTCAGAAAGCCCATCATCAGGCGAAGGATTGTGCTCTTTCCTATGCCGGTCTCCCCGAGCAGGGCAGTGATGGTGCCCGGTCTGAAGTCACAGGAGAAATTCGAGAGGATTTTCTCATTGGAATCGGGATAGGAAAAATCCACATTCTCGAACCTCACCCCGACAGGTCCGTCGGAAAGACGGGAATGTTCTCCCGATTCCTGCTCCAAGGCCCCTATTTCCAGAAGCCTCTCAACGGATGTCAGCGAGGTGACAAAGATTGGAATCTGCCTGCCCAGGTCAACCACAGGCCTCTGAACCTGCATCACCAGCTGGAGAAAAGCCGTCATCATTCCGTAGGTGACAGTCCCGTCCATTATGCCGAAAATACTCCAGACAAAGGCCGCGAAATAGCCTCCGTTGAAACCCAGGCGTACGGCAAAGGATGAGAACAGATTGAAATCAGCCCTCTGTTTTTCCCTGTCGAAGAGGTCACTCTGGATTCTGTCAAGAGACTCCACGGAAGAAGGCACATAGTCGAGTGACTTGAGCACTATCCGGTGGTGAAGATTCTCCTGAATGTGTCCCTGCACCCGGCTGTCAGTCTGCCTGATGTCCTTGTTCAGGGCACGCATCCTCTTGAAGTAAACCTTGCTGACAATCAGGGCAACAGGCATTATGAAAAGTACAATCAGGGCCAGCTGCCACTGCATTGCGCAAAGAAGCGCGAAGGCGCAGGCCAGCTGGAGGGCGGTGAGCAATGCCCCGGGCACTCCCCTGCAGACGGTCTCCGAGAGTATCCTGACATCGTCCTCAATCCTGTTCACGGCATCTCCGGAGTGGAATTTCTCCCGGCCGTCCCAACTGCTGTTCATTATCAGGAAAAAGTATTTCCGCCGCAGGGCATTCTTCAGGGCAGCCAGATTCAACTGCCCCACACGGTTCTGAAGCAGTCTGGCCACTATTCCGGTCAGCATCAGGGAAGCCATCAGCGCTATTCCCGCGCCGATTCCCTCACCTGTTCCCGTGGCTATGTCCACAAGATTCTTCGTGCTCCAGACAAATCCAAGGGACGACAGCATCCCCGCAAGGCCGCAGCAGAACTCCAGGAAAATCCTTCCCCTGAATCCCGCAGAAGCCTTCCACAAAGCTCCGATGCTTTCCCTTGTCGTCATTAAAATCACTCGCTGACGATGCCGGCCTCAATCCAGGCCTTTGCTATGGCTTCGGAGTCCTTCCTTGCAACATCTTCAGAAACATCGTAATTCTCGAGAAGGGTGTTGCACAAATCTTCCACGGTGAACTCCTTTCCCTCGATGCTCTGCCACAACAGGGCCGCCGATGAATTGAGGGATATGAGCTTGTTGAAATTAATCTGGGCCATACCCTCTCCGACAACTACGCTCTCTCCGGCGATTGTCCTCATTTTGAATCCGTCTATTATTTTCATGATGGAATATATTTTACCTATTTATATATATGTCGGAGGAAGCAGCGCCTCCAGACCGCGAGGATATATCTTCTCAATGGCCTGAGGAATATCCAGAATCTGGCACAGAAACGCATCAGACGCGTGTCCGGGTCATACATCCTGCCTCCGTAGTCAATGCGGATGACCTTCCCGAGAACGTCACCCGGAGTGCAGTTCTCCGTCCCGCAGACATTCCCGTCCCCCATCAGGGTAACCCTTCCGTCCTCCACCCGGATTACCCTGTGAACAACGAAATGTCCCGTGGACACCTTTGCCAGAACTATGTCCAACGGCTCCGGGGTTTTCCCGCCAAGGGATCTGAGCACGACACTGTCCCTGCCACCGACTATGAACGGAAGCATACTGAAGCCCTTGACGGACATAGTTACCTCCATTCCTTCATTCAGGAGCCGGCCCACCTCGGGAATCAGTTCGCCGTTCGGGAGTTCTTTTCTCACAATATTCTCCATAGGGAGACAAAGGTATTGATATTTTGGGAATTTGCCTTGCCTTACAGCAAAATAGTTTTTGTATTTTTGCGGAATATTTATTTCTGGAATAGTAAATATACCGTTAAATATGGAAACAACCATTCTCCAAAGGGAACAGAAAGCAAAAGAATATTTTCTGGAGGGCTACAACTGCTGTCAGGCCGTCCTTCTCGCATTTTCGGACATACTGGATATTGATGCGGAAACTCTGAAGAAAGCCGGCTCGGGCTTCGGAGGAGGTATGGGCAGGATGAGGGAAGTCTGCGGAACCGTCAGCGCGATGGTGATGGCCAGCGGATTCGCAAAACCGGCCAACAATCCATCGGACAAAATCTCAAAAACAGCCAACTACGCTCTGGTGCAGGAGCTTGCCGAGGAGTTCCGCAAGGAGAACGGGAGCATAATCTGCGGAGAGCTGCTCGGTCTCAGGCCGATGGGAGCATCCCTCAGCGGGGCAACGGCAGCATCACCAGAGCCGTCGGAAAGGACCAAAGAATCACCCGAGCCGTCGGACAGGACC
This sequence comes from uncultured Bacteroidales bacterium, assembly GCA_945912085.1. Classification (GTDB taxonomy): domain Bacteria; phylum Bacteroidota; class Bacteroidia; order Bacteroidales; family UBA932; genus Cryptobacteroides. The sequence goes on from CAMEBJ010000110.1 coordinate 4,177, forward strand.
GAGGCCTACTACAAGAAACGCCCCTGCGCCGACCTTGTGGCCTGCGCTGCCGGCATCCTCGCGAGAAAAATCCTCGGGAAAGCTGCGAACGAGGCTCAGGACTGAGCTTTTTCCTTCATCCGGATTGTCAGGGCACGCTGGAACTGGCGGGCGTTTCGCTTGTGCTCCTCGAAGGTGGTGGCGAAACGGTGAGTCCCGTCGAAATCGGGACTTGCACAGAAATAGTAATAATTGTGCTCCTGCGGATTCAAGACGGCATCTATGCACGCCTTCGGAGGGACATTGATCGGAGCCGGAGGCAGTCCCTTGTACTTGTAGGTATTGTAGGGGGAATCGACCTGGAGATGCTTCTTGAGAATCCTGCCGATACTGTAGTCGAAGCAGAATGCGACAGTGGGATCTGCCTGCAGGAGTTGTCCGCGCCTGAGCCTGTTCAGGTAAACACCCGCAATCACCGGATATTCAAAACTTTTCAGACTCTCCCCGCTCACAATCGAGGCAAGGACCGAGACCTGCATCGGGGTGAGATTCCGGGCTGCAGCCTTTTCAAGCCTCTCCTTGGTCCAGAAACGGTCATACTCCTTCCTGAACCTGTCGAAAATCTTCTCCGGACTGTCAGTCCAGTAAACCTGATAGGTGTCCGGGAGGAACATCGCGAAGACGTTCTCAGAGTCAAAGCCGTAGCGGCTCAGGAATGAGTCATCACGCAACAGGGAGTCTATTGTGAGAGAGTCGGTCATCATCTGCGAGGAAATCATCCTGGCAAGTTTCTGCTTCGTCCTGATGGTGCCGGAAAGGGTGAGATTGTGCGGGGACTGCCAGCCGTTGGCCAGTTTGCGAATTGCATATA
>CAMEBJ010000111.1 GCA_945912085.1 uncultured Bacteroidales bacterium
CTCGCTGATGGAAATCTCGAAAGACGAGGCCAGCTGAATGTTGTTGTTCTCAAACGACTTGATTGCAGCAATCATATAAGACGAGTCGTTCAGTGAATAGAACTGTCCGCTTGAAGGAGTGAACACAATCACCCTTCTCTCAAGGTCAAGAGTTCCAACCAGATAGTTGGACTTTTTGCCAAGAGGGTCGTAAGTCTCCGTCACGGAAGCCACATACGGGTCGAAATTGTAAAGAACGGCATTCTTGAAGTCCTGACTGAACGAAAGGTAAATCTGATGGTTCGGGTAAGACCCGGCCGAAGATTCAAAATCACCGACATAGGCTGAAGCGACCTTGTAATACCAAGGGACGTCCGGCACGTCAATGGCAATTTTTGCGGAATAGTCAGCGGCACCTGTCACCGAGCACATTGCAATAAGCCAATTGGTCTTTCCTGCTGAAACCGGAACAGTTATCCTGTGTGTGTTGTTGGAAGCAGGAACGGGAACTGCTTTGGACTGGTAAAAGTCAAAGTCAGTGGAAGACATAAGCCCGATTTCAAGTTTCTTCTTCAATGACTTGATACCGGAAACGACAACATCAACAGTAACCTCACCTGAATATTCATCAATTTCAATATTTGACTTGGAGATGGTTACTTGTGGCAAGCCAACTGCCGGAGTGAACCCGGCCTCTACCTCGTGTTTGTCCGGGGCTTTCGTACAGGATAAGGCCAAAAGTGCAAGAAGCACTGCCGGAATATTGAATATTATCTTTTTCATCATCATATCCTTTTACAATTCATTCTGGTCCTCAGGACGGATAAACGAGTTCTCCTGGAGTTCCCTCTCCGGAATCTGGAAAAGCCAGTATTTGTGGTGGGCAGGAACATCCACGATTTTGGTCAGGACCTCAATGTTGTGGTTGGTGCCTTCATAGGAGCGGACTATTCCCTCGGAGTTCCTCTTGCGGTCAAAGAACGAGAAGCCTTCGCCCCAAAGCTCAATCCTTCTCTGAAGCAGAATCTCCTCGACTGATGCTGTCTTGTTCCAGGCCGGGTCGCGCTGAGCCATCAGTTCAGCAAGTACTGCCTTAGCATCCGCATCCTTGCCGCTACGTACAAGACCCTCAGCCTCAATGAGGTACATTTCAGCCGCCCTCATATAGATGTAATCCTGGCACCACTGTGAGTCATAGCCGAATTTCCTTCCGGCGTAAGCCTTGGTGTTGGCTGTAGCCTGGGGATTGCTGTTTTCAAAAGCCTTTCCACCTTCGGGACCATTGAAGAGGGATTTCCTGTAGTCGGAATTCGGGATGGATTCGTACAGCTTCCTGTCAATCATCTTGCCCATCTGGTCAAGGCCGGCATAACCCGCACATTCGTTGCTCATCTGCGAGAAGAACGAAGCATAGGTGGTCTGCGTCTCGGTCGTGTGGTTGAATCCCCACATAACCTCCCCGTCCTCGATGTCCATAAAGCCGTTGTGCAGCCTCTGGCTGTCCATCAGTGAATATCCCTGACGGGCATTGCGGGCGGCAGTGGCAGCCTTCTCCCATTGCTGGGTGTAGAGGTAGTACCTTGCGGCGATTCCGCTTGCCACCTTGTAGTCTATTGAAATCTTGCCCTGACGCTCGTAACCTTCAAGGAGTTTCAGAGACTCGGTGATGTTGTACTCAACGTGCGAGCAGACATTCTCCACGGTACTGCGGCCCTGAGCCAGGGAGACCTCATCGATTGACTTGCCGTCCCTTGCCGCATAGACAAGGGGAACACCCTTCGCCTGATAGTTGAACTTTCCTTCGGCATCCGTCGGGTCCTGGAAGAACATCATCAGGTAGAGATAGGACAGGGCACGCACTGCGTAGGCCTGGCCGAGATAACCCCTTGAAGAGACGTTCTTCGGATCTTCACCTGCCTTGAAGAAGTCAATGATGGTGTTGGAGTTGTTGATCAGAGTGTAGAAAGTGGTCCAGAACTGGAAAGGTCTCTTGTAGTTTGCATTACGGTAATCGAACCTGTAGTCGTCCACTCCCCAGCTGGACATTCCGTGCAGAACTATGTCACCGGCCATCCAATCCCCGATCATCAGGCAGGAGAGCATTCCGAAGTCGTCGTGCTCCTTTCCTCCGGTGTTTCCGGCATTGTGCTTGACCATAAAGGCATACAGTCCCTGGACGTATGACGAAAGGTACTCAGGATCATTCTCGACCATATCGGCCGCCTTGTCACCTGTAAGATAGTCGGTCATCTCTACATTGAAATACTCGTCCGAGCAGGAAACGGCAATGAGAGACAAGGTCAGAACAGTAAATATGTATTTGATATTTTTCATAATCTCAGCCCTCCTTTAGAATGTTATCTGTACACCTGCGGAAACTGTCCTGAGCGCGGAATAATTGAATCCTGTGCTTCCGCTGAATGACTGGCGGACATCCAGTCCCTGTCTGCGGGATATGTACCAGAGGTTGTCTCCCGTCAGGTAAATCCTCAGGTTCTGAACCTTGCCGAGCAGATTCTGAGGCACAGTGTAGCCGATTACCACATTCCTGAGACTGAGATAGTCGGAGCGTATGAGGAAGCGGGTTGACATCTGGTTGGACTCCTGGTAGCCGTTCTGGACTCTTGGGATGTCAGAATCGGTGTTTTGAGGGGTCCACCTGTCGAAGATGTCCTTGTGCCAGTTGGTTCCGATTGTTCCTGAGCCCATCAATGTAGCGTAGCTGGAATCCATTGTCCAGCCGCCGATCTGGTAGGCAAAGGAGGCACTGAGGTCAACTCCGTAGAAGTTCAAGCTTGTGGAGAATCCTCCGTAAAGATCCGGGATGGAAGTCTTTCCAATCTGCCTGAGGCTGGCCTCGGCCGTTGTCGAGACGTATGAAACCGACTCGGTTCCGTCCTCATTGGTGGTGTATTTCGCGTAGAGAGGAAGACCGTTTTTCGGATTCACCCCGGCATATTCGTAGAGATAATAGTCGTAGAGCGAACCGCCGAGGGACCTCCAGTAAGGATAGGCGGCATAACCGTTCTGGTCCTTGTCGGCAGGAAGTTTCGTGAGAGAGTTCCTGTAGTGGGTTCCGTTGATGGTGACATTCCAGCGGAAATTTCTCTGCTTGAAGATGTCGGCACTGATTTCGAACTCAATACCGGTGTTCTTCATATCCATATCATTCACCAGCTGGTTGGCAGGAGCGCCTTGGCTCGGAGCGAGAGGACGGTTGTAAATCATATCCTTGGTCACCTTGATGAAGTAGTCGGCATTGACTGTGAGTCTGTCGAAGAAGACTGCCTCAAAACCGGCATTGAAGTTTCTGGATTTCTCCCAGGTGACATCCGGAGCAGCACGGAAAGTCTTCTGCACGGAAGGCTCACCGTCAACCCTGTTCACGACATAAAGATCCTGATACACCTTGACCACTCCGATGTTGTCATTACCCTGGGTGCCGTAGCTGGCCTTGAGTTTGAGCGCATTCAGGAAAGTCGCATTCTGGAGGAATTTCTCCTGTTTCATGTTCCAGGAAACACCTGCAGACCAGAAACTTCCCCATCTCTTCTTCGGAGCGAACCTCGAAGATGCGTCCATACGGAATGAGGCTGATGCAAAATATTTTGAAGCATAAGCATATTCAGCCCTCACAAAGGCACCCTGAAGGAAGTAGCCGGCGGATGATGAATTGAGGTACTGGTAAACGGCCGCATTCGAGAAGTCCGAAACCGTAGGGTCCAGGAAGTTCGTCATCTGGCCGGAAAGTCCGTAGTTGTGGTCGGTCTTAATCTCATGTCCGAGAAGGATGTTCAGGGAATGGTCACCCCAGGTAGGGAACCAGTTGATGAGCTGGTTGGTGTTGATGGCCGTGTACCTTGACATCGACTGGCTTCCTCGTCCGTTCACGTTCAGGGCATCACCACCCGCAGGAGTCATAAAATTGTCTGAACGCGAGTTGAACAGGTCGTAGGCGAAATTGACGGATATCTTCAGGTCCTTTCTCACCGGGAGGTCGATGTAGCCCCTTGCAGAAAGGTTGTCGCTGATGGACTTGTTCTTTGATGTCATCAGCTGGCCCATAGGGTTCATCAGCTGGCCGAAAGGCCTTGTCTCTCCCCAGTCGTACTCAGGGTCGTTCGGATCCCCGTTCCTGAAAATCTGGCGACCCGTTTCAAGGTCATATTTATATATAGGGTAAATAGGAGCGATTACCTGGCCGAAATGGAAGATGCTGTTGAGCTCGGTGCTTCCTCCGTAGGTCTGCTGGGCCGTGTTGGCGTAGGAGAAGTTGATTCCGATCTTCATCCATTTTAGCACCTGCTGGTCCACCTTCGCCCTGACTGAAATGCGGCTGAAGCCGGAGTTCTGCACATATCCCTTGTCATTCAGGTAGGAAGCCGAAACGTAAATCTGGGTCTTTTCAGTTCCTCCGGAAAGGCTCAGGTTGTACTCCTGACGTGCTCCGGTGCGGAAGACATCCCTGTTCCAGTTGTCATTCCATTTGCGCTCGGTTGCCGCAGGATTCAACCTTCCGGTACGCGGGTCCACGAGTTCGTCGTCATAGACATTCTTGTAGATATTGTAGTTCAACTGACGAATGAGGGCTCCGGATGCGTAGTAATTTGCCTGAGACAGCGTCATCGGGTTGTCAGCCCTGTAGAGAGCCGCATTCCTGAGTGACTCCCAGGCCATTTCATAGTACTGTCCCGGGTCGGTGATGATATCGTATGCAGGCACTCCCCTCGTGTTGAATCCGGCCTTTGCATCAAATGAGACACGAACCTTCTCAGAATTACCGCGTTTGGTGGTGATGATGATGACACCGTTGGATCCCCTGGCACCGTACATCGAGTTTGCGGCAGCATCCTTCAGAACCGTGATTGACTCGATGTCAGTCGGAGATATGGAGTTCATACCGCCCTCGTATGGCACACCGTCAACCACCAGCAGAGGTGACTGGGAGGCGTTCACCGAACCCAGACCACGGATGATGACGCTTGAGCCAGGACGAGGAGTTCCGCTTGACCTCGCTGACTGCAGC
>CAMEBJ010000112.1 GCA_945912085.1 uncultured Bacteroidales bacterium
CATCTTGTGTATCCAAGAACAATCCTGAAGATGAATCAGGTGCAGCTTCCATTGAATTTGCAAATCCTGCAGACAGTGAAATCTTCATCAATGAAGGTCACACTGAAACCGTAAAAATCGATCTCAATCTGAACAATCTCACGAAGCAAGACCTTGTTATTGAAGCGAAATCCAATCCTGACAACTGGTGTGCAGCCATTTTTGCGGATAAAGAGAATGCTATCGTCGTTACTCCGGGAGCAAACGAAACCGAGGAGGACCTCGTTGCAGTATTTGAGGTAAAAGCAACAAAAGAAGGAGTGAACCCTCTGACATTCACCGTTACCAGCGTCGGAAGTGCAACCGAGAAATACATCAGGGTTACGGCGGAACCGGAATTGACAGAAGGAGAATATGGCACCATCACTTTCAACCCTTCACCTGCCGGAGCTACCCTTGTCCTGAAAGTCGAGACTAATCTTGAAAAATGGTATTTCGGAGACAGCAATATGGTATTTGATGATGAATACAACCCGATTGAATGGTACACTGTTGACAAAACCAGCGGTAGGAACGGAGAGAGCCTTACAATAACATTCTCTGCCAACAGCACCACCGATGATAGGAGGACCTCCATATGTCTTGATGAGACAGAGGGTTCATCTTACTCGTCATATTTCTCCGTTATGGTTACACAAGGAGCAAAGCCGGCTACCAGCGTATCTCTTTCCGTGTACGATGACAACTATGAACTGAAGCCGGTTTCAGGCAAGACATACAATGTTCAATTCGGGAAAGATGACAATCAGAATTGTTCACTGGACTTTGAAATTGAAAAAGACGGAAGCGTTGATTTCCGGTTCTGCAAGAGCGGCAGCACGGAAAAAGATCCAGCAATTGAGGGTGCTGACAATCCTTGGGTAATGTTATCTGCCATGTACGGTTACAGTCTTATTCCGACTGCAAACAACACAGGAAAAGACAGGACGACCGATTTGGTAATCTTCTCTGCCGGAAGTTCCACTGAACTCTTCAGGTTCACTATTACTCAGGCCGGGGAATAACGAAGAACGAGGGGCACCACAAAAAGAGGATACTGAAAAAGTTCCTTTAAGGCCTCTCAAATAATCATTGAGGATATGTTCAATTAGTTTGGACATATCCTCATCTTTATAGAATGTTCAGTCTGAAGAATTCCTCCAGAGGTAGTACTTCCGGACCTATGATGAAAGAGTTGACTATATTCTTCCCGAATTTCTTCCTACATCACCCAGGATGTCCACCCGGCCTATTTTTCAAGCCAGGCTGTCAATGCCGCGATGTCTTCGTACTTCGGTGTGTCTTCCGCAAAGGCCGGGAAGAAACTGCGGATCTCCCTGTAGGCCTGTGCAGTGCGCGGGGCGAGTCTGTCAGAGATTTTCAGGATGTCAACTGCCTGGACCATACCCATATACAGGATTGAAAGCACCTGGAAGGAGTTTTCGATGACCTTTGCGGCGATGAGGGCCGAATTGGTGCCCATACTCACGATGTCCTGGTTGTCGTTGTTGTTCGGAATGCTGTGCACATACATCGGATTTGAGAGCATCTGGCATTCCGCAGTGGTCGAAGTAGCGGTGAACTGGGATGCCTGCAGACCGTAGTTCAGTCCGAGCACGCCCATATTCACGAAAGGAGGAAGGATCCCATTGATGCGGTCATGGAAAAGATAGTTCAACTGCCTCTCACAGAGCATTGTCATCTTGGTGACTGCAATCTTCAGTTTGTCCATCTCGAAAGAGACATAGTCTCCGTGGAAGTTTCCACCGTGATAGACATTCCGGGTGTCAGGATCCACCATCGGGTTGTCACAGGACGAATTTACCTCATTCACAAGGACTTTCTCCGCATTCTCAAGCTCCTCCAGGACAGGGCCGAGAATCTGTGGGACGCATCTCAAAGAGTAATAGGGCTGAACCTTGTGTGCAAAAGTCTTCTCAGTGTGCTTGCGGTCGTAGAGTTCACTCTCGCGCTTGAGCACGCAGGCACTCCCGGCAACATATTCCCTCATCATCCTTGCTACCTCCCTTTGTCCGTGATGCAGCTTTGCCTCGTTGATCGGTTCTGCCATAAAATCGTCATACGAAGAGGCGATTTCATTCATCATCACCGAAGCAAGGACAGCCTTGTCAAAAAGTCTCTGCGCACGGACGAGGTTCACTATTCCGATTCCCGTCATCACCGAAGTCCCGTTCGTGGCAGAAAGGCCCTCGCGGATGTGCATTTTCAGCGGTTCTATGCCCAGTTTACCAAGCACCTGTGCCGTCGGACAGAGTTCACCCTTGTAGAAAACCTCACCCTCACCAATCAGAGCAAGGGCGATGTGAGCAAGCTGAACAAGGTCCCCGCTCGCGCCGACGCTTCCGTGCTCCGGGATATATGGATATATACCGTTGTTTATGAAAGATTTGAGAATATCCACAAGTTCGCGGTGAACCCCGGACTTTCCCTGGAGGAATGTCATCAGGCGGGCCATCATAGCCGCTCTGACATAGATAGTGTCAAGAGGTTTGCCCGCACCTGTCGAATGACTGCGGATAATGTTGTACTGTAGTTGCGTAAGACATTCGTCATCAACACGATACTGAGCCATAGGGCCGAATCCGGTGTTGATTCCGTAAATAATCTTGTCCTTCGAAAACTCCTCAAGGAACGCATAACTCCTGTCCACCTCGGACATTGCATCCGAAGAGATTTGTACAGGAGATTTCTCAAATATGATTTTGACCAGTTCGTCTAGACTGATCCTTTTCCCGATTTCCATATAAAATTCATATAGGCTAAACGGGGTACAAATTTATAAGGAAATGAGAAATATTCAAACAAAGAATATAAAAACCCTATTTTGTGTGTCCGAACATAAATCCAAGGAAAACTCTCGGTCCGGAGGTAAAATCACTTTCCACCTTGGTAAGAGGAAGCATATAATCGACCTTCATCACAAGATTCACCTTCGGAGTCATTGCAAACTCAACTCCCACGAAAGGGGAAGCCAGGCAGAAGCCGAAATTTCGGAAGGCCATCGTACCGTCTTCCGTCACAAAGTCATTTCCGGCATCTTCCAGAATGACGGTATTTGACTGGCTGCCACCTCCGACAAGGGCCCCGACAAAGATTTTCCAGCGCTTGAGGGTCCAGAAGCTATCAGCAATCACACCACCGTAGGACAAGCGGGCGGAGCTCCTGTGCTCACCCCAGTGCATTGTCGAGACGGCGCCTTCACCACCCACACGGAGATGGTTCCCGAAAATGAAACGCATTGCTCCGCCGATGCCAAAAGGTGCACCTGCCATCCTGACGTCACGGGTCTGTCCGGTCCCCGCCATTGTGTAGGTTACATTACCGGCAGAAAGATAGCCGGTGTGGAGCATCATACCGCCAATGAAGCCTCGGTAGGCCATTTTACCACGGTTTCTCTTATCCGTATCCTGTGCATTGTCAGAAGCTGCAACACACACAGAAAAAGCCGCCAGGAATATTATTGAGGCGGCCACGCGCAGGAATCTCATCGTCTGTTGTCTGATATTAATAATATTATTTGGTTGAAGGTACAATCTCCTTACCGAAAGGAATGAGTGCCATAAAAGCCATCTTGAAATGCTGGAGCCCGAAAGGAATGCCGATGATGGTGATGCAGAAGACCACACCCGCCGTTATGTGCATCATCGCAATCTCAACACCTCCGACAAGAATCCAGATTACATTCATAAAGATGGCAAGGCAACCGTTGTCACTGGCATTTGAGACGACCTCCCTCCCGAAAGGCCATAGTGCAAACCCGGCCATCTTGAACAGCTGATAACCGAAAGGAATACCGATGATGGTGATGCAGAAAAGCAGCCCGACCACAAAATAATAGAGGCTGATAATCAGACCTCCGAGCAAAATCCAAAGTACGTTTCCCAAGAACCTCATTCCAAACAATTTTTGTTTCGCAGGAGCGAAACAGGATAACAAAGTGCAAATATATACAATATTATATATACTTTTGCCACAAAATCAGACAAGGACAATGGAAAATGACGAAAAATATATGAGAGAAGCCCTTCTTGAGGCAGAATATGCCGCATCAGAAGACGAGGTTCCCGTTGGAGCGGTAATCGTGTTCAGGGGCAGAGTCATCTCAAGAGGGCACAATATGACCCAGAGACTTAACGACCCGACAGCCCACGCGGAAATGATAGCCATCACTTCCGCTTTCGAGGCAATTGGAGGTAAATATCTGAATGACTGCACTTTATATGTGACCGTTGAACCTTGTCCGATGTGCGCCGGAGCCCTTGCCTGGGCACAGATTGGGAAAGTTGTTTACGGAGCGATTGACCCTAAACGGGGATTCTCCCTTTTCTCCCCTTCCCTGCTCCACCCCAAGACCAGGGTAACAGGAGGAGTGCTTGCAGAGGAATGCGGAAAAATGGTTTCGGACTTTTTCGCCGCCAAAAGAATTTGAGATGGGAGGACTTGAGACACTCGGCCTTCTGGGGCTTTTCATCGGCACCTTCCTTGCCGCCACCGTCGTTCCTTTCAGTTCAGACGTACTTTACTTTGCCATCCTTGCCTCAACGGCAAACCCATGGGGATGTCTTGTCGTGGGCACTCTCGGGAACTGGCTAGGCAGCGTGGTCACCTACTGGATAGGATGGCTCGGGAAATGGGAATGGATTGAGAAATGGTTCAGAGTCAAGCCGGAGACCCTCGAAAAACAAAAGCGGGCCATTGACCGCTACGGTGTCTGGCTCGCTCTTCTTGCCTGGGTCCCTTTCATCGGCGATGTCATCGCAATTGCCCTGGGATTCTACCGCACCCGTCCCCTGATGACAGCCATTCTGCTGCTAATAGGCAAATTCGCCCGCTTCCTTGTCTGGAACCTGGTTTACGGGTTGATCTAAGGATTTTTCAAAAGACCGGAATAAAGTGTCCTGGCAATGGCATACTCAATGCCTCGAAGTCTC
>CAMEBJ010000113.1 GCA_945912085.1 uncultured Bacteroidales bacterium
ATGGCTCCACATCTCTCCGCCGTGGTCGTATTTCCCTTTGATTATGCTTCCTATAGCATCGTCAGTGACAATGTTGAAGGTCCCGTTTGAGGTGTGGGGTACCAGATCGCTTGAATCAAGGTTTGTCGTGATTTCAAAAGTCTGATCCTTCCTGTAGAATGTCACATTCAAAAAGGTGCCTTCAATCGGGGCCTGGAATACCGGCTTGTCCTCCGTTTCGTGCTTACCTGAGTAGCTGACAAGTGTCCAGGTACCGGAGATGTTGTTGGATGTCACCGGAAGATATTCAACTTCAGGCATTTCCTGTTTTTTGCAGGAACAAAGGGAAGATGTGATTGCCAGTGACGCGATGGCTATGCTGATGATTCTTTTCATATTGTGTGATTCAGATTGTCTGCTGTGTTTCCAGATGCATTATTTTCCGTCCGATTTTACCCGGACTTTGATTCTTATGATGGCTGAGGGGTCTCTGTGGCCGGAAGTGTAGATGTGTACCCTATGGTTGAACCTGCCGAAATGTCCTGCAGGATTGTAGGCGATTCTCACTGATGTGCCCTGACCGGGTTTCAGAAATGTCGCCTGGCAGACTGCAGTGACGCAGGAACAGCTGGTAGTCAGCCTGTCAATCGATATTTCCTTACCTGAGACATTTGTCAACCTTACCGTTCTTCTGCAAGGTTCATCCGTGTTGTTGAGGTCCGGAAGATTCAGTTCCGATGCCTCAAGCAGGAGCCCCTGGGCATCGGGACTGAGAGGTGGGTGGGCAATGCTGTCCAGTTTTTCCTGCGGGATAATCTTCAACTGGGCGGCAGCATCGATGCAGAAAAATGCAGCTGCCGCCAGTGTAATGAATATTCCGGCAAGTCGTCCCATTCCAAAGCCAGTCTAAAACCAACCGTTGGAGCTGTTGCTCTCCCTGACGGTAATTACGAATTTCTGTGTCTCAGAAGAGCCTGTTACACTTGCAGTTGTCTGCCCTACTTTCTTTCCGGTGAATGTGAGCCTGCCGCCTGAGACTTCGTATGAAGCAATGCTTTCGTCATCAATTTTGACACTGAAGTTTCCGTCAAGGTATTTTGAAGGGAAGTAACTGGCCTTGCCTCCAAGTGGCAGAAGGACATTCGGGAATGTCATACTTGGGGCTTCCGTGTTCGAGATTTTTGACAGCAGTCCGTTTGCATTAACCATTCCGTGACCCATCTTGCCCCGGTAATTGTTCAGGTTTATTGATGATTTGTGGCTCAGTCCGATGTCTGCCACATATCTGTAGTAAACCTTCGGCTTGTCAAGATTCCAGAACGACTCGATATCACTGGCTGAACCGTAAAGGTAGTCAATGATCTGGGTTGCCTTGAAGTGTTTCTTCTGCTGTGCAGCATACGAAAGACCGAGGGCAACTACGCCTGAAACCTGCGGGCAGGCCATCGAAGTGCCTTCCATATATCCGTAACCACTTGGAGAGACTGTTGTCGGGAGAGTTGAAAGAATACACCCGATTGCTCCATATTCTCCGTTGTCGTCATAGTCAAAGTAGTAGTCCTGGTCTCCTCCAGGTGCACTGATGTTGATTCCCGGACCGAAGTTGGAGTAAATCGCAGGGGTGAAATCGCCCGCGGTTGCCGCAACGGAAATGAAGTCCCCGTATGCTCCGGGATATCCTGCGGCAGGGGCGCTCTCGTTTCCTCCGGCAAACACTACAATCCCCCCTTCAACAGCTCCGTCCGGTGAGCCTGCATAGTTCACGAAGTAGTCCAGTGCAGTCACCTCAAGCGGACAGTATGTTTTCCACTGTTCGTCTGTGGAGTACTGTGGCTGCCAGTCGTAAGGATTGGCAGCCCCTGAGACATATCCCCAGCTGCACTGCATTACCGTTGCACCGTTGTCGGCAGCATATTTCATCGCCCTGACCTCGTCCAGAATCGTGGCAAGTTTGTTTCCAGAAAAAATCTGGCAGGACATTATTCTTACACCCGGTTTTGCGTTGTCACCTCCGGCAATTGAACTGATTCCGACACCGTTGTTGTTCTGTGCCGCAATCACACCGGCTACGTGTGTTCCGTGACCGCTGTCGTATTTGTCGTTGGTTGAAATCACTCCGCTGTTCATAGCGAAATTGAAACCGTGTCTGTCCCCTGCATATCCATTGCCGTCATTGTCATCGTGCGAGCCCCAGATCTCATCCTCATTGACCCACATACTTGCCTGCAGATCTTCGTGGAAACAGTCAACTCCCTCGTCAAGAACGGCCACAATGATGTCGGGATGTCCGGTACATTTCGTCCAGGCCTCCTTTACATTGACATCCGAGCCGGCTATGAACTTCTGAGGTTTCAGGTTTCCGTCATTGATGAGGTACCATTGATATTGCAGTCCCGGGTCATTGAATGAAGGGACTGAAGCGGCCTTGGTCGCCTGTGCAAGATTCTCAGCCGGCATCGGAATGGCCGGTTTTACGTTGGCTCTCTTGATTTCGCGGTTGAATTCCACGCGGCTGATTTCGCCAAGTCTTGAAAGCCTTTCGGCGAGTGCGTGTGAGTCGGTATCCTCCGGGAAGTAGACTACATACCAGAGGTTCAGACCACTCTTCACGGTGTTCGCTTCTGTCTTTCCGTTGTAAGGGAAGACTCTCTCAAGTGTGCACCCTTCAAGGATGGACAGTACTTCGTCCACGGAGTTTACACCGCTTTTTGTGGCTGCTGCCTTTGTCAGGCCAGCCTTGTTCAGGAGGTCTGCGACAGATGCATCGAAGCGGATGAGAAGTTGTCCCGGAACGGCGTCGGCAGAGGCTTGAGGCACCTTGTTTTCCACGTTTACCGTCTGAAGATCGGAAACGCAGGCGATTGTCAGGAAAAGAGCCGTCGCCAATAGTGTTATATTAATGAATATTCTGTTCATATCTAATCCTTGTCCTCGACATTCTTGGGATTGTACTTCTTGTTTGTGTAGTGATTGTAGTATTCTGTCAGGTTCGTCCAGGCATTCTGGAAACCGCAAAGATTGCCTTCCTCATCCTTGCCTTCTTGAGGGAACACAAGTTGCGACCAATCCCAGATGTCCAGCTTCGGATGATAAAGGAACCAGTCCGGCAGGTTTCCGTGCAGTCTGTTGAGGTTGATTGCAAAAAAATCAGTGTTTGGAAGGACTTTAGGCATTCCGACGAGAATCTGCGGGAGAGTGTCGCAGGCATCAATCTCGGCCTGTGTCCATTTCTCGAAGTCAGGGTCATCGGAAAGATCCGGAATCACTCCCTGAAGATAGTTTACGGAAAGTCTGAGAGTGTCAAGCTTGTTCCATTTGAGAAGACGGCGCGGGAATTCCCTCTGACCGTTTTCTCCTATTGGACATTCGTTGATGAGACCTCCGCAATTCTCCTTCTTGTTGTTGGACAGGTCGGATGCGACATGTCTCTGGTTGGCATTCATTATGAGTGCCGTCAGGCTTGGAAGAGCATCCCCGTTCAATACTTCAGGAAGTGAATTGAAGTTGTTTCCGCTGAGGTCGAGATATTCCAGTTTGTCCAGTTTGTCAAACGACTTCGGAAGTTCGGTCAGTCCGTATGAACCTATTGTGAGTCTTCTGAGGTTTGTGAGCTCACAGATGTCTTCACCGCAGGAAAGATTGTCGAGCAGGAAAGAGTTCTCGTTGCCGTAGAAGAAGAGTTCTTCGGCTGCCGTGAGATATTTGACCTCGTACGGGAGAGCTTCCTTGGTGCGGAAGAGGAAGAACCTTGCAGAACGCACCCGGCCTTTGTTCTCACCTGACCTCCAGACTGTGACATTCTCCCAGTTTTCCATTTTCTCCGCCGTGTCGAATTCCGACCAGACATTCATGTTCCGCTGGATGGCGAGAAGTGCGAGCGAGTCACCTTCGGCTGTGCCCGGAATGATTGCCTGGGCAGCTTTCTGCACGACTTTCAGAGGGTCATTCTGGGCAAGATCCACATTGTTGACAGGTTTAAAAGTGACCAGGGTTTCGTGCTTGTCAGGACGGGAGTTTACCCTCCAGTTGAATCTGACTGTCACATTCCTTGGACGCACGCCTCTGTCAAACTCGTGGTTGAGCACCTTGCATGTCAAGCCACTCGGATTGACGTCAGGAATCACTACAGTGAATTCGGTGTTCGATTTTACGACGACATCAAATGTCCTGCTGTCCGAATCCGCAAATTCCGGAATTTCGACTGTAGGCTCTTTCAAGGTGATGGCATAGTCATATCCTTTCTGCTTCACCTCAAATTCCCTGTACTCACCGTTTTCGAGCTTGAACTGGACGAATTCCGCCCTCGGCTCGGTCTGGAGTGTGGAGTCAACAAGAATCCTGCACTCCGTGCTTGAGTTTCCGTTGGCCGGAGAAATGGTAATCCAGGGTGCAGTGGTCGATGCTGTCCACCTGCCGGATGACTTGACGGATATTTTCCTGACACCTCCGTCCGGACCGATTTCTTCCCCGCTGAATTCCTTTGTGTCAAGCTCAAACGGAGTCTCAGTTACCTGCTGGCAGGAAATCGCAATTATGGAAAGTGCAAAAAAGACAGTTGTAATATTTCTTAGTTTCATATTTTCCGTTTCCCTCCTTAATTCTTCATTATTTCACAATTCCTGATGTCCTGAGTCTTGTCATAGATAAGGAAGAATTGCCCGTTCTTGTAGGCTGAACAGATGTCGGACGCGTCGAAGACTATGTTCGGGTTGTCGCTGATGTCCAGATAATAGCACAGTGTCGAAATCGTGTCGTCAATTTTGCGAAGGTCATTTGAACCGATGTAGAATCCTCTAAGACCCTTGTGGTTGTAGATTCCGGTAGGCCATTCGGAAAGACATCTGTTTCCGTTGGCATCCCTCTGTGACCGGATTCCGAACACTGTCAGGTAAGCGCTGTCCAGAGGCTCGAACGGGAATTTGGCGAATCTGTTGAACGAGAGGTCAATCCCGTAGAAAT
>CAMEBJ010000114.1 GCA_945912085.1 uncultured Bacteroidales bacterium
GGGGCGGAGGTGAATCTGCGATTGACAACGGTTTCTGCACGGAAACTCTGGCGGAAATTTACGCCGAACAGGGCTATTATGACAGGGCAAGGGACATTTATTCAAAACTTCTTTTGGCATATCCGGAAAAAAATACTTACTTTGCAGCCCTTATTGAAAAACTTGATGTTGTAAATCAAAAGTAATAAAAAGAATATGAATGTATTGTTTACAATTCTGACAATTCTCGTAATCATTGCTGCGGTGCTCCTCACAATAGTTGTTCTCCTCCAAAACTCAAAGGGAGGCGGACTTGCAAGCAACTTTGTGGCTGGAAACCAGACTTTCGGAGTTCGTCAGACCACAGACATCCTTGAGAAGATTACCTGGGTGCTCGTAGCCGTGATTTTCGTGGCTTCAATCTTCACAAACTTCACCACCACCGGTTCCGGAAAGAACGAGATGGACATCACCGAGAAAGTGGAAAACCTTGCAAACGAGCAGGCTCCTCAGTTCCCGTCAGCACCGGTAGCCACAGAGGATGCTCCTTCTGCAGAGGAAGCTCCTGCCGCTGAAGAGACTCAGGGAGAATAATCCTTTCCGGAAGTGATTCTGTTCGACTGACAAATTGTCAGTCAAGGCACATTGGAATATATTTTGACCTTATGTCGTCTGTCCCAACGGACAGGCGGCTATTTTGCTGTCTGCCTGTTTCCGGGGAAGAAGAAAAAGGAGAAGAAATATGGCAGAAAATAAATTTGAAAATCTTGAGAAGTTTGCGGTCAATCTGAATGAGAAGGCCGCACAGGGCAAACTTGACCCTGTCATCGGAAGGGATGACGAAATCAGGCGTGTCCTCCAGATTCTCAGCAGGAGAACCAAGAACAATCCTATACTTGTTGGTGAACCGGGTGTCGGCAAGACAGCAATCTCCGAGGGAATAGCCCAGAAGATTGTGGACGGACAGGTTCCTGAGAATCTGAAGAGCAGGAAAATCTATTCCCTTGATCTTGGTGCCCTCATTGCGGGGGCAAAGTATCAGGGAGAATTTGAGGAGAGGCTCAAGGGAGTCGTGAAGGAAGTAGTTGACAGCGAGGGTGAAATCATCCTTTTCATCGATGAGATCCACACTCTTGTGGGTGCAGGAAGGTCTTCCGGCGCAATGGATGCCTCAAACATCCTCAAACCGGCTCTTGCAAGGGGAGAACTCCGCACCATCGGTTCGACCACCCTGGATGAGTACCAGAAGTATTTTGAGGCGGACAAAGCCTTGGAGAGGCGTTTCCAGATGGTAATGGTTGACGAACCTTCTCCTGCTGAGTCCATCTCAATCCTGAGGGGTCTGAAGGAAAGGTATGAGAATCACCACAAGGTGAGCATTCAGGACGATGCCCTGATTGCAGCCGTGGAACTTTCGCACCGTTACATCACCAACAGGTTCCTGCCGGACAAGGCAATTGACCTGGTGGATGAGGCTGCTTCCAAACTGAGGCTCGAAATGAATTCCGTTCCGGAGCCGATTGACGAGCTGAACAGCCGGATCCGCCAGTTGGAAATCGAGAGGGAGGCAATCAAGCGCGAGGGCGTGTCCCTGAAAATGGACAAAATAAAGGAGGAACTCGCTGCTTTGAATGCCGAAAGGGAAGTCCTGATGAAGAAATGGGAGGAGGAGAAGAAGATTCTCTCCGAACTTCAGGAGACGCGTAGGCAGATGGAGGAGTACAAAATCCAGGCTCAGAATGCTGAGAGGACCGGAGACTACGGAAGGGTTGCAGAGCTCCGCTACGGAAAGATGGCTCAGGCAAAGGAGAAAATCGAAGCATTGGCCCGTCGTCAGTCTGAAATCAAGGATCCGATTATCACTGAGGCGGTTACTCCGGAGGATATCGCCGAGGTCGTTGCCAAATGGACTGGCATCCCGGTGAAGAGAATGCTTGAGAGCGAGAGGGAAAAACTCCTGAGGATGGAGAGCGAATTGCACAGAAGGGTAGTCGGCCAGGATCAGGCAATCGAGGCCGTTTCCGATGCCGTCCGCCGTTCACGCGCCGGACTTCAGAACGAAAAGAGACCGATCGGGTCGTTCCTGTTCCTGGGTACGACCGGAGTGGGAAAGACGGAATTGGCGAAGGCCCTCGCGGAGTTCCTCTTCAATGACGAGAATATGATCACGAGGATCGATATGAGTGAGTATCAGGAGCGTCATTCCGTGAGCCGGCTGGTCGGTGCGCCTCCGGGATATGTAGGCTACGACGAGGGCGGCCAGCTGACCGAGGCGGTGCGCAGGAAACCATATTCCGTTGTCCTTCTTGACGAAATAGAGAAGGCTCATCCCGATGTGTTCAATATCCTGCTTCAGGTGCTCGACGACGGCCGTCTGACCGACAACAAGGGAAGGACGGTGGATTTCAAGAACACCATCCTGATAATGACTTCCAACGTGGGAGCGGATGTGATTCAACGGTATATGGACAATCTTCCTGACACTGAGGGCACGACAAGGGATGACACCGATATTCTGCGCAGGCGCAAATCAATGCTCTCCGACTGCAGGAAGGAAGTCGTGGAGATTCTCAAGCAGACGGTGCGCCCGGAGTTTCTGAACAGGATTGATGAAATCATCATGTTCGAGCCTCTGAGCAGAAGCAATGTCAGGGAAATACTGCATCTGCAGATGGAGGACCTGCGCAGGAAGTTGTCGGAGAACGGTGTGACTGTCAGGTTCACCCGGGAGTTCGAGGACTATATGACGGAAAAGGGCTACGAGCCCGCCTATGGCGCACGTCCAATCAAGCGTCTGATGCAGAAGGAACTTGTGAACCTTCTTGCGAAGGAAATCCTGGACGGGAAAGTTCACCGCGAGTCCGTCATAGAAGTGTCTGCAACACAGGAGGGTATTGTGCTCCGTGATGCCTGACGGAAGTGATTGATTTCTCATCACGCCTTGAAATGAAAATCAAGGAAGATGTTTTTGGGGTCCGGTTTCTTGGAAGCCGGACTTTTTTTTGTACCTTTACGCGGTTTTTGGGGATGTGAGTAATCCCTTTACCGGAAAAATCGTAATTACTAACAATAAAACACATCAAAAATGAACAAAAAAGGTAATGTTCTCGCGATTGCTGTCATGTTCGCACTTTTCTTCATGATTGCATTCGTGACCAATTTCGCCGGCTCAATGGGAGTCATTGTCACCAACCAGTTCGGTGCAAGCAAGGCACTTTCCCAGCTCGGTACTCTGGCAAACTTCATTGCATACGCTTGTATGGGTATTCCTGCCGGTATCATCCTCAAGAGGAAAGGCTACAAGTTCACTGCCCTTCTTGCAGTCACAATCGGTCTTGCAGGTGTTGCAGTGCAGTGGATTTCAGGTCCTGCCGAGAGTTTCCTCGTTTACGTGATCGGTGCATTCATCGCAGGTTTCTCAATGTGCCTTCTGAACATCGTCGTGAATCCTATGCTCAACACTCTGGGTGGCGGCGGAAACTCCGGTAACCGTCTCATCCAGCTCGGAGGTTCCTGCAACTCCATCGGAGGAACCATCGCACCGATTCTCCTCGGTTACCTCGTGGGAGGAAGCGTTGAGAACGCGACGGTGAAGGACGCTGCCCCTGCAATGCTCATTGCAATGGCAATCTTCGCCCTTGCCGCAGTCATCATCGCCCTTACCAAGATTCCTGAGCCTCATATGGAAACTCCTGAAGAGAAGGCTGCACGCAGGGAAGGCCGTGTGAAAAAGGACCCTCACGGACCTCTTTCATTCCGTCACTTCGTGCTCGGAGCCGTTGCAATCTTCTTCTATGTAGGAATTGAGGTAGGTATTCCAAACACCGCCAATGTCTATTTCTCAGACCTCAGCTGGGTTGGACCTGCACTTACAGGAACAATGATCGGAGCCTACTGGTTCTGCATGATGCTCGGCCGTCTTGCAGGCGGTGCCATCGGAGGCAAGGTTTCCTCAAAGTCTATGCTTGCAGCCACTTCCATCGCGGCCATAGTGTTCATCATCGCCTTCATCTTCACCCCTGACTCTGCGAAGATTGCAATGTTTGGCAAGGAACTTCCAGTGGCCCTCATCTTCATAGTCCTCTGCGGACTCTGCACATCAGTGATGTGGGGAGCTATCTTCAACCTTGCTGCCGAGGGTCTTGGAAAGTACACTGCACCTGCTTCAGGAATCTTCATGGCGCTGGTTTGCGGCGGCGGAATCATCCCGTTCCTCCAGAACCTTCTTGCAGACACAGTCGGTTCAGTACAGAGCTACTGGCTGCTGGTTGCCTGCCTGGCCTACCTGGTGTTCTACGCCCTCGTAGGTAGCAAGAATGTAAACAAGGACATTAAAGTTGACTGATTATGGCACAGGGAATATATGTAGTCGGAATCGACATCGGAGGACAGACGACGAAACTCGGCGTTGTTGACGCCAGGGGAACAGTCCTTTCTCAGACTGTCATCAGGACAGACACTCACAGTGATGTTGAGAAATATGTCAATGAACTTGCCGAGGCCTTGCAAAGGATTATCAGCGAATCCAAGACCGAAGGCAACATCAGGGGAATCGGAGTGGGCGCCCCTAACGGGAACTACTACACCGGAACCATCGAGAATGCTGTTAACCTCGCATGGGGCGGAAGCCGCACAATTCCGTTCGCAAAACTCCTCTCAGAGAGGATGGGAGGCCTTCCTGTGGCCCTTACGAATGATGCCAATGCCGCAGCAGTGGGAGAAATGACCTACGGTGCTGCAAGGGGAATGAAGAACTTCATTATGATCACTCTCGGTACAGGTGTCGGAAGCGGCATCGTCATCAACGGAGAAGTGGTTTACGGACACGACGGTTTCGCAGGTGAACTCGGACACACGACTGCAGTGCGCAACAATGGCCGAACCTGCAACTGCGGAAAGACAGGATGTCTCGAGACCTACGCTTCCGCAACAGGTGTGACCAGGACTGCC
>CAMEBJ010000115.1 GCA_945912085.1 uncultured Bacteroidales bacterium
CCTTGGAAGCGGATTCAACATAGCAATGCAGGACCTTGACATAAGGGGTGCGGGAAACCTCCTCGGGGCGGAGCAGAGCGGTTACATTTCCGATATGGGCTTCGAGACCTATCAGAAAATCCTTGCCGAGGCAATGGAGGAACTGGGAGTGGAGACAGGTATGACCACTAGGACCCAGGAGGAGTCTTTCATCCCTGACTGCACAATCGAGACTGACCAGATGGCTCTCATTCCGGATTCCTACATAGACATCACTGCCGAAAAAATCAGAATTTACAAGGAACTGGACTCAACACAGGACGACAAGACCCTGCAGCAGATGGAGAAACGCCTTGCGGACAGATTCGGCAAATTCCCTGTCGAAGTGCAGAGGCTTTTTGACATCGTCAGAATCCGTCATCTTGCAGAAAAGATTGGTTTTGAGAAGATTATAATCAAGAATGGAGTCCTGATAGCCTTCTTTGTCTCAAATCCGGTTTCGAAGTATTACCGTTCGAAGCGTTTTGCGGATGTGCTTGAGAACATCAACAGAAATGCACCTGTGTTCGAACTGAAGCAGAATGACGACAAACTGAGAATCATAACAAGGAACGTGGACAGCATATCCAAAGCGTACGGTTTGTTGAAAAAATTGCAATAAAATTCGTACTTTTGTCCCCGTTTGAAAAATCAAAGCAGTGGCAAACCTTGTAATAGACATCGGCAACACAGCTCTGAAGGCGGCCTGGACGGACGGAATGACTCTTGGAAAGACATTCAGATACCAGGGGGAGAGAATCCTTGATTTCATTCTTTCCCTGACATCCAAGAACAAGCCTTCCATTCTTGTAGTCTCCACTGTCAGGGAGATGTCCTCGAGGAACCTCCAGATTCTGGAAGGGGAGTGCGGGACACTCATTCTGATGGATTCCAGGCACACGGAGAAAGTAACGGAATATGGACTGCCGCCATATCTGACCCCTGACAGGGCCGCTTCCATCATTGCAGCAAGATATCTTTTCAAGGGAAGGGGCTGCACGGTCTTTGATTTCGGTACCACCCTTACCATTGATTTTCTGGATGCCGAAGGCAGTTACGAGGGAGGAAACATTTCCCTGGGGTGCAGGACCAGGTTCAAAGCCGTGAACAGGTATTCAAGGAATCTTCCTTTACTTGACACTCCCGACATCATCGAGGATGAAGGAACTTCGGTTTCATCGTCCATTGAATCAGGAGTAATCAAAGGCATAATGTTTGAATTGGACGGCTACTTTGCTCAAAAAACGGGCAATATCGTCGTTTTTACAGGAGGCGACGCGATTTATTTTGCAAAACGAATGAAAAACTCCATCTTTGTGGTTTGTAACCTTATTTTGATGGGGTTGGCCTTAATTGCTGATGATTATGACAAAAAGTACGCTTAGAATACTTTTTATCTTTGCATTGTCGTGTCTGTGTCTTTCTGTTGATGCGCAGAGTGGCAACGCGTACGGTGCGTATTCACCCTACACCGTGTTCGGAATAGGCGACCTTTCAAGCCGCGGTACTGCTTTCAACAAGAGTATGGGAGGTGTTGGAGTGGCTGCGAGAAACAGAAGGTTCATCAATTGTATGAATCCGGCAGCAATCACTGCGATGGATTCCTGCTCATTTATGCTTGACTTCGGACTCACCGAGAACAACAAGATCTTCGACCAGAATCTTGACGGTGTTAAGTACCGTTCCGGAAACAACACCTTCAATATTTCTGATTTCATCATTGCGTTTCCGATGTACAAGTCATCCTCCTTTATGGTAGGTATATCCCCTTTCAGTGACGTCGGATATGACTATTCGAGTTTCGAGTCCGACAAGGACATAATCGGAGTGACCAACAACGTCAACAGGACATACTACGGAGAGGGGAGTGTCTATCAGTTGTTTGCAGCAGCCGGAGCGACATTCTGGAAAAGATTCTCTGTCGGAGCTGAACTCATCTACTATTTCGGAACCCTCGACAAGGCTTTCAAAATGGACTATGAGGATGCCTCCCTGCGTGACATCTATGCCGGATCGACCGTGCTTGTGAGGGCTCTGACCGGAAAGTTGGGACTTCAGTATGAGCAGAATCTCGGCAAATCGATGAGTCTTACTGTCGGTGCTACCTACAGGTTCGGAACCAGGATGAAAGGTCTGACTACACAGTACGAGTATGCCGAACTGTCTAGCATAAGGGACACTGTTTCAAACATTGTTCTGAACAACAGGGATGCCTTGAGGATTGGCGATGAACTCGGAGTCGGAATTTCCCTTAAGGGAGGGGAGAGATGGAGCGTCGAGTTCGACTATCTGAGGTCCGACTGGAGGAAAACCAACATAGGCAACGGAAAATATCTGGGCTACAACACTGACGGATTCTCGGCCTCTGTCTCGCAGTCGTTCAGGGCTGGATTCGAGATTGTTCCGAACAGGAACGACATCAGGTACTATATGCGCAAATGTGCCTACAGGGCAGGTGTATATTACGACCAGGCCTATTACAAGTTCAATGGCAACAGGGTTGATTCCTACGGAATTACCCTCGGAATGACTTTCCCTGTTTACAGGCTTTACAACGGAATATCCATCGGAGTGGACCTTGGACAGAAGGGGAGTATGAGGAACAATATGGTGAGGGAAATGTATATGACATTCAATATAGGGTTCAATATACACGACATCTGGTTCCAGAAACAGAGATATGAATAACAAAAAAATCAATATATAATGAAAAAGATTGCACTTTTGTTTTTTACTGCCGTGATGGTGGTTTTCGGCAGCAGTGTCGCTTCGGCGCAGGGTAAATATGGTCCTGACAGTACTGAATGTATAAAGTATCTCTCCTATTACAAGGAGTATTACAAGCAGAAAAATTACAAGGAGTCTCTCCCTAACTGGAGAAAGGCATTCAAAATCTGCCCTCCTACTGCAAACCAGACGATGCTTGCCGATGGTACTTCCCTGATGAGGTATCTCATCAATATGAACAAGAACAATTTTATCTACAAGGAGTCTCTCATCGACTCACTGATGATGCTGCACGACATCAGGCTTGAGTATTATCCTAAATACAGCTCCAGGGTTCTGAACAACAAGGCCCTTGATATGATCAACTATATGCAGGATGATGTAAAGAAGCTTTATGCCGGTTTGAGCGACGTCATCGGGAAGAACGGTGTGAACACCAGTCCGCAGGTTTTCCTTTTCCAGCTTAATTCAGCCGTTTCCCTCTACAAGGACGGAATAATGGAGCCTGAGGAAGTGATGGGAACCTACGAGTCAGCCCTTGAGTATATCAACAAAATCGAGGCTGCCACACCGGAAGACAAAAAGGCTGACATAGTTAAACTCCGCTCAGACCTCGAGAACATATTCATTACCAGCAAGGTTGCTCAGTGCGACGACCTCATCGCCCTTTTCACTCCGAGGTACGAGGCCTCTCCTGAGGATGCGGATCTTGCAATGAACATCGTGAAGATGATGAGTCTTGCCGAGAACTGCCTTGACAACGACCTCTTCGTGAAGGCTGCCACAACGGTTTACAAGAACGATCCTTCACACACTTCAGCATATTTCCTTTACAAGGTCTATGCATCAAGGGGTGATCTCGAAAATGCCAACAGACTGATGCAGGAGGCAATTGATTTCGAGGAGTCTGATTCTGAACAGGATGCCGACTACTACTACGAGCGTGCCGCATTCAATCTCAAGAACGGACGCACTTCTGCAGCTTACGCCGATGCAGAGAAGGCTGCCCAGCTGGATGCTGACGGAAACGTAAAGGGCAAGGCATATATGCTTTCCGGAACAATCTGGGGTTCAACTGTTTGTAAGGGAAATGAAATTGAGACCCGTGCACCTTACTGGGTTGCAGTCGATTTCCTTGTAAAGGCAAAGAATGCAGATCCTACTCTTGCTGAGGATTGCGACAAGCTCATCGCCCAGTACAAGGCCTACTATCCTCAGACTGCGGAGGCGTTTATGTATGATGTGACCGACGGACAGTCATACACTGTTTCCTGCAACGGAATGAGGGCCACCACTACGGTCCGCACTCAGAAATAATCCGCAGATTGAACAGAATTTTCAGAAAGGTACTGATGATTGCAACCGCGTCTGCGGTTGCTTTCGTCGTTTATTCCTGCAAGGGGAAACTCGACACTACCGGAAAGCTTGACCTCTCGAAAATACCGGTCCAGATTGTCGACAGTATGTTTGTCGTGCAGACCGAGAATGGTGTTGTGCAGATGAGGATGGAGGCTTCCCTGATGGAGAGGTATGAGGCTGACACTCTTTCCTACGAGTTGTTTCCTGAAGGTCTCCAGGTGTATTCCTACAATGAGGAAGGAATGCTGGAAACTTCCATAGTTTCAGACAATGCGAAGCACGAGAAATACAAGGACGGCAGGGAGACCTGGTCCGCGTTCGGGAACGTTGTCATAAAGAACCTTATGAAGCAGGAGACTATGGAGACCGACACTATTTACTGGGACAGGAAGAACGAGAGGTTCTACACCGACTGTTACGTCGTGATGTATTCTCCTGACGGACTGATGCAGGGGTACGGTATGGAATCTGACCAGAGGGCGAGGGAATCTGTCATCAGGCGTCCGTTCAACAGTTACGGTCTTTTGGAGCAGGACAGTACAGTGGTGAGGATTGACTCAGCCAATTTTATAGGTCCTCTGTTAAAAAAATAATGGTGATTTGCTTGAAAATTATTATCTTCGCAGCCCATATTTGATTTGTAAAATAATAAATATTCATAAAAATGGCGGTTCTTGAAAAAATTCGCGTAAAGTTCGGCATTGTGATAACGGTTGTCATCGCTTTGGCGCTGTTGTCATTCATTATTGATCCGACTACTCTCCAGAATGTGTCCTCATCGATGTCTTCAAAGTATGATGTTGGTAAAATCA
>CAMEBJ010000116.1 GCA_945912085.1 uncultured Bacteroidales bacterium
GGAATGTTCGTTGACAGGAGGACGTGCCCCCTGGCTTGCTGGCAGAACGTCTTTAGCAGTAAAGAGATATGTACCTTCCAGCCTTCGTCCTTCCCTGACATAGACCTGACGCGGAAAATTCCCGTTGTCTGTGTACTCGTCCGCCGCAAGTCCGTACTTCAGACAGGCTTGTCGGAATTGAAGAGGAAGTTCTTCATCGTGTTGGGCAAACCACAGCAGGCCTAGGGTGTAGTCCTTCAGTCTTTTAGCAAAGGCATCCCGCCACTGCCACGATGCCGTCGGCCATTGCCAGTTCTCCTCGGGCAGGTCGGTGGAAATCAGAGCCAGATGCTGGTTGTTCGCATCGGTCTTCCCGTTCGGCAGTGACACCATATTGGTCACCTTCGACATCCCCCAGGGATCTCCCGGAATGGCCGTTTTTCCACCCTCGAGAATCCTCCGGCGGTTTTCCTCCATCTGAGCTGCAGTCACATTCCTGAACCTTGCATCGGTGTTCCGGCCGGTCAGCACATCGTCAATCAGGCTGACATACTCGTTCCTGTCGTATCCAAGGGGCTTTTCAATGGGAACGGCATTCTCCCTGACAGTCGTCAGGCAAAGCCTGTAATTGTAGGCCTGGATGGCATCGTCGGCTTGACAGGTCGTGCCTTCCCCTTCAGGCCCGTGCTTCCACCATCTGTAGATTTTTCCCGCACAAGGCTCCTCGAACTCTTCCCTTCCTTCCCTGCCGAGCCTGAAAGGTACTCCCGCAGCCGCCCCGAGGTCTCCCTCATAGGTGGCGTCAATGAACATCCTTCCGGTGTAGGTTTCCGTCAAGCCGGTTCTTCTGTCCAGAATCCTCACTCCGGAAATCCTTTCCCCATTTTTCTCAACATTTTCAGCAAGGGAGTCAAACTGTTTGAGAGTCAGTACGGTAATCTTTCCCGGGTAATCTTCCCCGAGCATTTTTTCAAAGGTTTTCTCTGCTACATTCGGTTCGAAATGGTAACCGTTGCTGCAGGCCTTGACCTGCGGAGACCCCTCTCCGTAGGTGCTGACATAATGCTCCCTGTTAAGTCTGACAAATTCGGCAAAAAGTCCTGTTGTAGCCCCTCTTGTAGCAATGTCTGTCGCCCCGAGACCGTTTGCAGGAAGTCCTCCGATGTGAGCTTCCCTTTCAAGAATAACACAGTTGCATCCTTCTCTCGCAGCTGAAATCGCTGCCGTTATTCCTGCAGGAGTTCCTCCGATTATTACCACATCGTAATCGCCCCCCTGTGCAAGGGCCGGTCCCGTAGCACAAAAAAGGAAGAGCAAGAGTGTATATAAATATGATTTCATATTTACCTGACTGAAATTCTGTTTTTTCTTAACGGTATATTGAACCCTTTGAGCACCAGGTCATAATCCCCCTCGGGGAGGTCTTCGAGAGCGGTCTCGATTGTGACAGTCCTCTCTTCGCCCGGAAGAAGGCAGAAGAAATTGTCCGAGTAGAAGGATGGGCGGACCGGTTTGCCGAGTGAATCAAGCCACTGGAGCTGAGTGAAGAAAGCAACGGCTTTACGGCTGTTTTTCAGTTCAATGTCAATGAAATGCTTTCCTCCGGAGATTCTTGTTTTGTATTTCATTGACACGTCGGTTTTTCCGAGGTCGGAAATCTTCTCGAATCCGGCGGTGGCAGGACCTGTCAGGGTCTTTGGCCCTTTGTATATGTCGGTTGACCTCCAGTAGAAATTGCTTCCCCTTTCCTTCCCTGATGCGTCGAAAAGGCGGAGTTTGACAAAGTGCACAGGAGTGATGTCAGCAGGGAAGTCTATTGTAAAGATGTCATTCACGACCCCATCTGAAGGAAGGTCCACGTACGCACTCCTGCTCCATACTTTCTTCGAGTCAATGTTCCATATTTCGGCCGTGACCTTGAATCCCCTGAATTCCTGCCTGAAGTCGTTTACGACGGAAACTGTGTTCTTGAGATAGTCGAACTGCGGGTGCAACGGCTCACAGGCATTGGCTGCTGCATAAAGGGCAGCCGTTGGCTCAAGAGACCAGTCCCACATCCTTCCGCAGACCTGACGGACTGCTGAATTGTGGTACCAGAAGAGGAATCCCGAGGCATAACGGTCACCGTAGCCGAGTTTGTTGTAGTTCCAGACCTCCCAAATGCTTTTGTAGAGCATAGCTCCGACGAACTGGGCTTTGGTGGCAAATTCGTCAATGCCTGAGGATTTGCCGTATTTGTCAACCAGTTCAGCGTAGAGGGTGGACATTTGGTGAAAGCCATTACCGTCGCTGTAGTCCCAGACCTCCTTGTTTATTGGCCATAGGTCCTTCTCATCCATCATCTCCCGAAGGCATTCCACTGTCGGGAGGCACGGAGCGCCGTACTCCGGATTGAATCCGTCAACCCTGCTGCCTCTTTCGGATGCCGTGTTCTCATAGTGGCGCATCGGATTGACTGTCTTGTAAGGACTTCCGTCGTGGATGCCGCTGCATTCGGACTGCATCTGGTAACCCCTTGTACCGTCGAGGGAATTGATCAGTTCCCGTATTCCCGGCATTTCGGTGGACTCGTTGGAGCAGACATAGTAGGCAAGGGACGGGTGGTTGCGGATTCTCTTGACTGTTGACTCAACGTTCTGGAGGTGAAGTCCCCTGTCAACGGGATGTTTGGTGTCGCCTGTCATCCAGAACTCTGTCCAGACCATAATGCCGAGTTCATCGCAGAGTTCGTAGAAGCGGTCGGATTCGGTAATCCCGCCTCCCCATTGCCGGATGAGGTTTACACCGGACTGTGCCGTGTAGCGGAGTTCGGCCTCGGTTCTTTTGTCGGAGTTGCGGAGCATATTCTCCGGAATCCAGTTTGTTCCCCTGATGAAGACGTCCTGCCCGTTTACGCGGAACGTGCGGGATTTGTCCGGAGTGTCGGTTCCGGAGGTAATTTCCCTTATGCCGAATCTGACTCTGACCGAATCGAGAGTCTTGCCGTCCTGCTCCGCTTTGAGTGTCAGGGTATAGAGTTCCGGCTTCCCCTTGTTCACCGGCCACCAGAGACGGGTTGAGTCAATCTTCAGAGCAGGGAAGTCTTCAGGTTTGAACTGCACGGTTTCCCTCATTCCCCTGAGCAAGGTAACATTCTTGATGAAAGTCCCTCCTGTCTCCTCAATCCTTCCGGTAATCCTCACCTTCTGTGTCCTGAATCCCGGATTGACCACTTCGACACTTACTGTTTCATCAGCCTTGTCGTAGTGAGGGGTATTGAGTGAACTTTTCACGAATGGATGTTCAAGGGCCACTGAACCGGTTTTGTAGAAGCGGATATCCCTCCAGATTCCTGTGTTCCTGTCCCTGATTCCGTCCAGATATGTGAAGTCCCATCCGACAGTCATCAGCATCGAGACATTCTTGCCGATTTCTCCGTTTCCTCCGTTGCGGAACTCCCCTGCAGCACCCCAGGATTTCGAGTTTCCCTTCCTCGGCCCTCCCGGCTCGTCGACCGGATAGACCTTGACTGCTAGGACATTGCCTTCACTCTTTACATAGTCCGTCACATCGATGAACTCCTGGCGGAACATACCGGAGATGAAACTGACCATCTTCCCGTTCATCCAGAATTCGGCACGGTAGTTAACTCCGTCAACCTGCATCCAGATTCTCTCGTCCTTCCCGACAGGAATCCCATCGAAGCCTGCCCTGAACCAGTAAGTGTAAAAATCCCTCCCGGCAGTGCTGATGTCCGGAATCAGACCGCTGGTTATCTTGTTGTTCAATCCGAAGTATGGTTCCGGGTAAACCTTGTTGTGAACCAATGAGTTGAGGACTGTTCCCGGAACGATTGCAGGCATCCAGCCCTCAAGGTTGGCTCCGTTCTTTGACAGAATTTCGGCGGGAATGTCCACCTCGGAGGCTTTCTTCATCATCCACGATGTCTCTCCACCGTGTCCTTCAGCGGATTTAAGGGAAAACAGATAGTCCCTGTCCTGTCCAAGGGTTGTTGCGCACAGACCCAGTGAAATGAAAATAATTGCAATAATGTCACGCATATTGTAGATTTTATTTGTTTTGCTCCATCGGTGTGCCGTCTTTTGACAGGCTGCTTACGAAATTTTTCGGGTGCATCCCGAACTGGCTGTTGAAGCACTTGGCGAAATAGGACGGCGAACTGAATCCTACCATATAGCAGACTTCGCTGACCTGGAGGTCGTTCTCCGCGAGCAGGCGGGCAGCTTTCTTGAGCCTTTCAAACCTCAGGTAATCGTTTGGGCTCATATCAAGCACACCCTTGATTTTCCTGTAGAAGTTGGCCCGGCTCATATTCATCATTTCAGCTATGTCGTCCATCCTGAACTTGGGATTGTTGAGGTTCTCGCTGACAACCTCCTGAAGGCGTGTCAGGAAGGCTGTATCCCCTGTTGACATATTCACGGAGTTCATAGTAGCCAGGGGATTTCTCAGGAAGGCCTCCCTCAACTGTTGTCTGGTCTTTATCTGATTGGATATCACGGAAATCAAGTATGGCAGGGAGAACGGTTTCTCGACATAGACATCTGCTCCGACATTCATTCCCTCGATCTTCGATTCAAGGGTGGTTTTTGCAGTCAGAAGAACCAGTGGAATGTGGGTGTATCTGATGTCACTTCTCACACTTCTGCATAATTCAATTCCGTCCATCTGAGGCATCATAATGTCGCTCACTATGATGTCAACGTTGTTGCCCTCAAGCACTTCCAGAGCTTCTTTCCCATTGCCTGCCGAAAGGACTGTCCATCTTTCCTCAAGTGAGTTGCAGACAAATTCGCTCATCTCTGCATCGTCCTCAACCACAAGAACGACAGTCTCGTCAGCATTGTCCATCCCGGTTGCTTCCTCTTGTGATGCAGTTCCTGCATCGGTTTCCTTCATTACGGGGGCATCGTCAGGC
>CAMEBJ010000117.1 GCA_945912085.1 uncultured Bacteroidales bacterium
CGTTGAAGATTTCGGGCAGCCAATTCTGTTCATAACGTCTCATAGGTGTCATAATTAAATTCTCCTATATTAAATATCAAACATATTACCTGCCCCGTTGTTCGAACGATCATTCATAACCGGATGGTCGTTCTCGCTTACGCGGGAACACTTGTGAGAATGTTAAAAAGATGCCAAACCGCAGGTGGTGCTAAAATGTCACCATTAATGACAAAAGATGCTTCCAAGTTGACAATATGGCATCAGGTCTTGTCAAAATTTCAGTGATATTGTTTATTTTTTGAAGATTCCTTAAAGTGAATTATATCCCGGATTGACTTCGGAATCCAAAAAAATCCCTATTTTTGCAGTTTGGAAAAAATTGAGCATCGGGTTCGGCCCAGAGGGGTATTTTTGAAAGTGACCAATGGATTTAGATCTTTTTCTTGAACTGCTGAAGATTGATTCCACTTCCGGAAGGGAGGGGGAGCTGGCTGACTATATCATTGAACATCTTGACTTGTGCGGAGGGCGGCTGGAGGTTTTTCCGGCCTCGGAAGGGAAGAATATCCTGATCAGCTGGGGAGACCCGCAGATTGTCTTCTGCACCCATTACGACACTGTCCCGCCCTACATTGCACCCACTGTGGAAAAGTGTGAGGACGGCCGTCTTGCCATCAGGGGCAGGGGGACCTGCGATGCAAAGGGACAGATGTTTGCGATGTACAATGCCTGCCTGAAACTGGCTTCTGAAGGCCGGACTGGATTCGGTCTGCTGCTGCTTTACGGAGAGGAAACGGGCTCTTTCGGGGCGAAAAGCTTTAGGGATGTTCATCCCGGAGGCGATGTAGTGATTGTCGGTGAGCCGACCGACAACAGGATGGTTTCCGCCAGCAAGGGCACGAAGTCTTTCGAGGTGACAGTCAGGGGAAAGAGTTTCCATTCGGGCTATCCTCTTTACGGGGCAAGTGCCGTCGAAAGGTTCGTTGATTTGATGAATGCCCTGCGCGGCATAGACTTCCCGATTGACCCTAAGCTCGGTGAGACGACCTGGAATGTGGGCAAGTTGCACAGTGACAATGCCCAGAATATCCTGAGCGACCATCTTACCTTCAGAATATATTTCAGGACCACTTTTGCAAGCGATGCCATGGTTTGCAAGGTGATGGAGGATTTCAATGACGAGTGGGTGAGTGTCAAGGCTTTCGGAGGGGACACTCCGGGAGAGTACCTGACACTCGAAGGCTTCGGAACCAAGACCGTGGCATTCGGTTCTGACGCTCCGCAGCTCACTAATTTTTCCCGGAAGGCTCTCTGCGGTCCCGGCTCCATCCTGGTTGCCCACACGGATGCGGAATATATCTACTGGGATGACATTGTGGCCGCGGTTGACAACTATGTCGCAATGTTCCATCTCCTCCGGAAGGATAAAAGTGTTGAATAAAAAAAATATAAACGGATAACAACAAATATGATAGTGATGAAGTTCGGCGGCACATCCGTCGCCAATTGCGAGGCTGTGTCCCGTATGATTTCAATTGTTGAGGGAAGAATTTCCGAAAGGCCTGTGGTGGTCGTGTCTGCCCTCTCGAAGGTAACAGACCTTCTTTACCGTCTTGCCGATGCGGCTGCCGCATCAGACAGGGAAGCCGTGGATGAGATGCTTGTGGAACTGCGTGAAAGACACCTGAATCTTGCAGAGCAACTGCTTGAGGACCACAATGATAAATATTCCGAAGCTAAAAAATGCATAGACGGAATATGTGACTCCCTCGCATCTTTCGTGGGGGCGGTCTGCTCGCTGGGTGAACTGACCCCGAGGAGCAAGGCGAAGATCATCTCCAACGGAGAGTGGCTTTCCTCCAACATCATCTGCTATGCGATGAATGCCAGGGGAATCCGCACCGGCTTCGTGGATGCACGCAACATAATGATTACTTCCAATGACTATCTCAAGGGTGAGCCTGTCATTTCGGAAATCCAGAAAAGAGCCCCGGAGGAAATCGGGAAAGCATACGAGGGGAAAGACGCTGTCAGCACTCAGGGCTTCATCTCGGCGTCGGAGAGGGGCGAGCCGACAGTGCTCGGCAGAGGAGGCTCAGATTACTCGGCGTCACTCATCGGTATGGCGATGGATGCCACCAGAATCGAGATATGGACTGATGTGGACGGCGTGAGAACTGCTGACCCGAGGGTTGTGGAAAACACCAGAAGCATTGAGAAGATTTCCTTCGAGGAAGCGGCCGAGATGGCTCATTTCGGTGCGAAAGTGCTTCACCCTCTGACAATTGAGCCTGCGGTGATGAAAAATATCCCGGTGTATGTGCTCAATTCGATGAATCCTTCGGGGAAAGGCACTGCCATCCTGAAGGATGAGTTCATCAAGGACGGTGTCAAATCAGTCTCCTTCAAGGAGAACATCCTGTTGCTGAATATTTTCTCGACAAGGATGATCAATGTTTCCGGCTTCCTGCAGAAAGTTTTCGCGATTTTCAGCAAGTACAAGGTTTCCGTGGACCTGATCAGTACTTCCGAGGCCAACATCTCCCTGACTATGGACGGAAACCAGAACATCAACAGGGTGGTTGAGGAACTTTCGGAATTTGCCCAGGTGGATGTGGATAGGGACAAATCGCAGATTTCCGTCATAGGAAAGAACATAGGAAATCTCAAGGGAGTGCTCAAACAGACGATGGCATCGCTTTCGGGATGCAATGTGTATATGATTTCACAGGGGGCGTCCTTCGTGAACATCAGTTTCGTGGTTGACCGCAGTTCCCTCAGGGAAGCCGTCAACGCCACTCACAACTGTCTTTTTGAATAATTTATATGAAAGTTATTATCAGCGGCTACGGCCGGATGGGCCATATCGTCGAGAAAATCCTCTCTGACAACGGCTTGGAGTGTGCGGGAGCTAGCGAAGACATTCGTTCCGTTGACAAGGGACTTGCCTCACAATGCGTCTGCATAGATTTTACCACTCCGCAGGCATTCCGCGAAAACTACCGCTTCATTGCGGAAAACTTCAAGGCGGCCGTCATCGGGACGACCGGATGGAATGACATCAGGGACGAGGTCATCGCCTATTTCCAGAAATGCGGAACGACGATGATATATGCCTCAAATTTCTCAATCGGGGTGAACCTGTTCTTTGCGGCGGCTGACTTCATTTCAAAGAAGATGGCCCTTACAGGTGGCTACAGCCCATATTTCGTCGAGATGCACCATTGCCACAAGCTTGACGCCCCTTCAGGAACGGCGAAGACTCTGGAGGGGATTGTGGACGGGAATCTTTCGACCAGCACTCCAATCCAGTCGGTGCGCTGCGGAGAGATTCCGGGCATCCATACAGTCGGTTTCGAGGGATTGAATGACCGCATTACGCTTACCCACGAGGCTTTTTCCCGCGAGGGCTTTGCTGCGGGGGCTGTTGAGGCTGCACTCAGGACTGAATCCCTGAAGGGAGTGTATGATTTTAAGGATATTATATTTGAAAGATGAAACCACAATTGAAAGATTTTCGCGGATGCGGAACGGCAATAGTTACTCCGTTTGATGGAGGAGAGGTTGATTACCAGGCTTTTGCTCGTTTGGTTGACCTTCAGGTGGAGTCCGGAATGAACTTCCTTGTGCCGCTCGGCTCGACAGGTGAGACTCCTTGTCTGGAGGATGATGAGAAAGTTCGCGTTTTGGAAAAGTGCCGGGAACACGCTTGCGGAAAGACCCTTGTGGCCGGTGTGGGAACCAATTCCCTGCGTCACACCATCAGGAACATACGTCTTCTTGAGAATCACGGGGCAGATGCCTTCCTTGTCGTGGTTCCATACTACAACAAACCGGATTGCAGGGGACAGTATGAGTATTTCAGGGCAGTTGCCTCTGAGACTGACAAGCCAGTGGTACTCTACAACGTTCCGGGCAGGACAGGAGTGAATATGACTGCGGAGACCACTTTGAAACTTGCTGAGATTGACAACATTGTGGCAATCAAGGAGGCTTCTTCCAAGAGGGAGCAGATTCTGGAGATTGCCCGGAATGCGCCGGAAGGTTTCTCTGTTTTCAGCGGAAATGATGACGAGACCCTCGATTTGATGCGCGGTGGTGCAGCCGGTGTCATCAGTGTGGCGTCAAATCTTGCTCCTGCATTGATGGTTGCCCTGACCCAGGCCTGTCTCAGGGGAGACTGGGAAGAGGCTGCCCGTCTGAATGACCGTCTCAGACCGCTCTACAAAAACTGTTTCATCGAGAGCAATCCGATGCCGGTCAAGTCCGGACTGAATGCTATGGGCTTGATCAAGAATGAATTGAGGCTACCTCTCGTTCCTGCGTCCGAGAACGCCTCCGGCATAATGAGGGATTGTCTTAAGGAATTGGAAATCATATAGATATATACCTATAAGTAAATATTTATTTTGTATAAAGGATATATACAATATGGAAAATATAACACTCGACAAATTCAACGAAGTGATGGCCTCCCTTGAGGCCGGACAGATCAGGGTTGCCGAAAAGGTGGACGGAGAGTGGAAGGTCAATTCCTGGATCAAGGAGGTGATTCTTGCCGGTTTCCGCCTCGGTGCGCTCACGGATATGTCTGATGGGGCTTTTTCTTTCACTGACAAGGCGACCTATCCTGCAAGAAGGTTCTCCGTAGAGGACGGTGTCAGGATTGTTCCCGGTGGAAGCACGGTCAGAAGGGGAGCTTTTCTGGCCCCTTCAGTGATTATGATGCCGCCTTCGTATGTCAATGTGGGCGCGTATGTGGGACCTGGCACGATGATCGATTCGCACGCCCTTGTGGGCTCCTGCGCTCAGGTCGGCTCGCACGTGCATCTCTCTGCAGCTTCCCAGCTCGGAGGGGTGCTTGAGCCTGTCGGTGCTCTGCCTGTCATCATCGAGGACAATGTCTTCATCGG
>CAMEBJ010000118.1 GCA_945912085.1 uncultured Bacteroidales bacterium
AACTATCCGCAAGGACCTTTCTTACCTCGAACAGCAGAAAAAACTCTTCAGGACGCACGGAAGTGCGATTCTCATCAGCCCCTACATCGGTGACAGGCACATCAGCGAGAAGGAGAAAAAGAACATCAGCGAGAAGCAGGCAATCGGCAAGGCTGCGGCACAGTTCATCGAGCCGGAGGACTGCATCATCATTGCCTCGGGAACGACAATGACGTATTTCGCAAGGGAGATTGTTCCGAAAGGGCGTCTGACCGTCATAACATCCTCCGTTCCTGTCACTCAGATTCTTTCACAGCATTGCCAGCTGGACGTGATGCAACTTGGAGGCATAACCAGAAACAGCTCCGTTTCGGTTGTCGGGCCTTTCGCCGAGCAGATGCTTTCGAATTTCAACTGCAGCAAACTGTTTATGGGTGTTGACGGGATTGACATCGATTTCGGTCTGACAACCACTAATATGCTTGAGGCTCAGCTGAACAGGGTGATGATGGACACTTCCCAGAAAGTCATTATCCTGGCGGACAGCACCAAGTTCGGCAGGAGGGGTTTCAGCAAGATTTGCGACATCGAGGCCGTGGACCTGATCATCACTGACAAGGGGATTCCTCAGCTCTACATCGACGAATTCAACCGCAAGGGTATTGAGGTCATCATTGTTGATTAGATTCCCGGCGTGACCGGGAATCTCACATCAGACCGTCATTCCCGGCATGACCGGGAATTTCCCATATTTCGAAATAAAACTTTTAAGGTTTCGATTTTTTGCCTACCTTTGGCAAGCTTTTGAATATCCAGTTAATTTTCGAAATATGTCACGATTTTTTGACCCGCCGGCAGCAAAGCCGTCTCTTCCGAAAGAGAAGATTGACAAAGTTTACAAGTCTATGAGGTTCAAGGTCTTCATGGGCTCATTCCTGGGATATGCAGGATACTACCTTGTGAGGAAGAACCTGTCACTCGCAGCTCCCGACATGATTGAGGAAGGTCTGATTGACAAGGCAACCGCAGGATATGCAATGTCCGCAGTCTCAATAGCCTACGCCTTCAGCAAATTCATTATGGGAAGCATCTCCGACAGGTCCGACGCAAGGAAATTCCTCGTGGTGGGCCTGATTCTTTCGGCCCTGACGATGATGTCAATCGGTTTCATCCCGTTTGCCGCAGGGCAGATTGCGCTCAACACCGCCATCATCTTCACACTCACCCTCATCGTGGGATGGCTCTCCGGAATGGGCTGGCCTCCTTGCGGAAGGATAATGGCACATTGGTTCTCGCAAAACGAGAGAAGTTTCAAGATGTCAATCTGGAACACCTCCCACACAATAGGCAGCGGTTCCCTCGGACTTCTGGCAATGTGGGGCGTTGCTGTCTTCGGAACAATGGGCATACAGCAGACCTGGAGGGCGGATTTCATTGTGCCTTCCCTCTTCGCTCTGGTCATCGCAGCCTTCTGCTGGTGGGCACTGCGCGACACTCCCGAATCCTGCGGACTTCCTTCCGTCCAGGAGTACCGCAACGACTATTCCGGGGTGAAATCAAAGCAGAAAAGCGGAGAGAAACTCCCGTTCAAGACACTTTTTGTGGACTATGTGCTGAAAAATCACTGGCTCTGGATCGTGGCAATCTCCAACGTGCTTGTCTATATGGTCCGCTACGGCATCGGCGACTGGTCCCCTACCTACCTTCAGGAAGAAGGGATTATGAGCAAGGCCGAATGCAAGGTGGCTTTCTCGGTGCACAACTATGTCGGTGCAGTCGGCACAATAGTGGTCGGATGGATTTCCGCAAAATTCTTCAAGGGAAGATGTGCGCCTCCTAACGTCCTGTGTATGGCAATGGTGGCAGTCGGCACCCTCCTCTATTGGCAGGCCCTGCCAATTGCCCAACTGTTCTGCTCCGACCCTCAGGCCATCGTGGCTACAACCAAGGTGATTGTTTACGCAGCCCTGATCATCATCGGCTTCTTCATCTACGGCCCGGTTGCCCTCATCGGCGTACAGGCCCTGAATCTCGTGCCGAAGAATGCAGCGGGAACTGCAGCGGGCTTTGTAGGACTCTTCGGCTACCTCATCGGTGACGCAGTCCTTTCGAAGGCAGTCGCAGGAAACCTTGCAAACAACATCGGATGGAATGCCGCAAACCTTTCATTCGTGCTGGCCGCAGCTATCGGAGTGCTCCTTTGCGCCCTGATGTGGAAAACCGAAAAGAGAATGGTTGAGGAGAAATGACATCAATTCAAGGAATATGAAAAAGTTAATATTAATCGCCCTGGCAGTTCTCTTGATCTGCCCTTTGGCCAGCGCGCGCAAGGTCAGCGGCAGTGTGAGCTGCGGAAAGGAAAAGCTTTCAAAGGTCGTGGTGACTGACGGAAAGAATTTCTCGACAACCGACAGGAAGGGCAGTTTCACCCTCGAGGTGGATGACAAGGCAGATTTCGTCTATGTCATTACCCCTTCAGGCTACACAGCCCCTTTTGACAGCGGAACCCCGGTGTTCTACCTCCCGGCTGACCATCAGGGAAACTTCGATTTCAGCCTCCTCAGGACCAGAAAGTCCGATGACTATTCCATCATCGCGATGGCAGACCCGCAGACAGCAAATGAAAAGCATTTCAAACTGTTCTGTGACAATGTAATGCCGGACATCCTCGAGACCGTCTCTGATGAGACATCCCGTCTCAACACCGTCGGGATTGTCCTGGGAGACATCTGCTGGGACCGCACGGACTTGCTGCCCGGATTCAAGGAGCAGTTCGCCCGCACAGGCATTCCTTTCTACAGTGTCATCGGCAATCACGACCATCTGAGAGAATCAAAGGGCGACCACGAGACCTCTTCCGACTACAGGAGCAACTTCGGACCTGAGAACTATGCCTTCGGAATAGGCAGGGACTATGTCATAGTGCTGGACGACATCATCTACGACACTCAGAAACAGTACGAAGAAAGCTACAACGACGCCCAGTTGGAGTGGCTGAAAGGTCTCCTGAGCCACATCCCTGCCAAATCACATCTGTACATCTGCCAGCACTGCCCTTTCATCACCTTCAAGAGAAAGGATTTCGCCCTCACAGGCAAGGCGGATGAAATGCTGGAGATTCTCAAGGGCCGCAAGGCATCTTTCCTCACAGGACACTCGCACATCAACAACAACCTGAAGGTCACCGACGACATAATGGAGTTCAACATTGCGGCAGCCTGCGGTTCCTGGTGGTCCACCAAGCATTGCAATGACGGCACGCCAGGTGGTTACAAAGTCTTTGAGAAAAAGGACGGGAAACTCTCCTGGTGGTACAAATCAGTCGGTTGCGACAAGGACTTCCAGGTCGAGGTCTTCGCTCCGGGACAGTCTCAGATCCATCCTAACGCCGTGATTGCCAATGTCTGGGATTACGACCACGCCTGGAGTGTGGAATGGTGGCAGGACGGGAAATATATGGGAAAGATGGACAGGGCCATCGATTTCTCACCTGAATACATCAGGGAAATATATT
Organism: uncultured Bacteroidales bacterium; assembly: GCA_945912085.1. Lineage (GTDB taxonomy): Bacteria > Bacteroidota > Bacteroidia > Bacteroidales > UBA932 > Cryptobacteroides. The sequence goes on from CAMEBJ010000118.1 coordinate 3,494, forward strand.
CCGTTTACAAGGTCAAGAAAATCCCTGCCTACAAGACTCCGCGCCCGAACATCCACTACTTCCTCGCGGTTCCCGACCAGTACGCATCGGAGGTCAGGGTTGTCGTGAAAGACCGCTTCGGCAGGAGTTGGGAGAACACTGTCCGCCTGAGGGATTGCGTGGACGTGCAGGCTCACAGGGGTGGTGCCGGGCTGATGCCTGAGAACACCATCTCCTCAATGAAGAACGCCATCGACCTCGGTGTAAACACCCTCGAGCTCGACCTGCAGATCAGCGCGGACAAACAGGTGGTAGTCTCACACGACTCCTACTTCCACTACCGCTACGCGACAAGGCCTGACGGCTCCATCGTAAAGAAGGAAGATCCGAAGGAATATATCTACACCATGGATTACTCCCAGGTGGCAAAATACGACACCGGCCTTCGTGAGAGCACGGTCTGGCCTGAGAAAGCCTGCATCCCGGAGCACAAGCCCCTCGCCTCCGAACTGATTTCATTCGTGGAAAACTACACCAGGGAGAACAAACTCACCCCGATGCGCTACAACATCGAGATCAAGTGCCGCGCCGGCAAGGGCGAAGGTACCAACTGGCCTGAATACAAAGAGTTTACAGACCGATGTATGGAACTTCTCCTGTCGATGGATCTTGGGGACCGTCTCGTGGTGCAATGCTTTGATGCAAGGGCGCTGAACTATATGCACGAGAAATACCCTCAGGTAAAACTCTCCTACCTCATTGACAAGAAGGACGTTGATTTCGAGGCCACGATGGCGAAACTCAATTTCACGCCTGACTGGATCAGCCCTCACTTCTCATTGGTTGACAAGACCTTCTGTGAGAAAGCCTGGGCAAGGGGAATGAAGATTGTTCCTTGGACGGTTGACAATGAGGAGGACATCCGCAGGATGATTGACCTGAAGGTGGAAGCCATCATCAGCAACTATCCGGACCGTCTGCTCAAGCTCACCAGAGGTTATGTCAATGCCCAGGGGCTGCTTGAGACCTATCCGGCCGTCAAGAACGTTGTCCTTCCGGAGTAAATTTCTCCTCGGAATCCCGACAGAAAGGATGCACCTGCGACAGTGGCAGATGCATCTTTTTTTTGCAACCCTTCAAGAATCAGTAATGCCTCAAATGATAGACAAACTGGATTGAGAAATAGCGTCCCATTCCGAGGTCTGAGGAATCCGTCGCGCCGTTGGCATTGATCGTGTGGCGGAAGTACCGGCCCGTGGCATTGAAAAGGTCGTTCACCCCAATGTTGATTTCACCCATCTGGTTGCGGAAGAGCTTCTTTCCGAGGAAGATGTCGCAGTAAAGTAGCCTGTCGTTGTAACGCCTGTCAATGCTGAGGTTCTGCTGGAAATGCAGGGAACCGGTCAGCACGAT
>CAMEBJ010000119.1 GCA_945912085.1 uncultured Bacteroidales bacterium
TGCCCTGAAGGAAAACGCGGACCTCGTGGCCTACACCTATGACAGGTCTTACCGGACCGGACTCGGCATCCGACATTTCCTTGGGATGGGCGATGGAAAGCCGAGGGAATACAGGAAATATGATTCCCGGAAAATCGATTACAGGGTGACCGATGACATCTTCGGCTATGTAACGGAATATTCTGACGGAAAAATCGAGGCGGATTCAAGGAAATGGGCAGTCAAGCATTGCCAGCCGTGGAGATGCCTCTACAGAAGTTCCCGTGTCGCACACCTGAGGTTCCCTCAGGGAATCATCTATGAGGATTTTCCGTGGTGGGGAGAGGTTTTGCTGAATGTCAGGAGGGCTGTCATACTGAATCTCCCATTGTATTTCTACTATCCGAACAAGGGCAGTTACATCTTGTCCTCAAAGCAGGGATTCAGAATCGAGAGTCTGAAAAAGGCTCTTGAAATTGCCTGTGTCCCTTACGAGAACGCCACCGAAAGGCAGAAAAGGGTCTGGGAGGAGAAATTTGTGACTCCTTTCAGAAAGAAACTCGAAAAGAAAATCAGAAAGTACGGTTAATACATATTCATCACCTTCTCGGCAAAACTTCCCTCCGGAGGATTGATTGCCAGGGAGGATTTGTACTCGGTCTTCTGAAAGGCTGCCGCTCCGGTCATCTTCCTGAATTCGGACTCGTCGAAAGGATTCTTCCCGTTCCCGAACCACAATTCGTGCGTCACGTCCTGGCAGACCTTGGGCATCCTGTCGAAAACGGATGCGGCAACAGGGTCATTCTCAATGACTTTCTTAAAAATAAGCTGATGCACGAAATAGTCTATGACTGAGTCCTCATTCTTCCAGTATTCAAGGACGGCGTCCAGCCAGGCCTTTGTCAGATAATTGCCTTTCCTTCCTCTTATAAAGCAGTTCTGGATGAACGAATATGAGCCTTTCAGGGTGTTTCCGCTCTGGTAGACAAAAAAGTCCTCATCGAGAATCCATTGCGGAATCGCTGCTGAGACAAAGTCGGTGGAATCAAGCCATAGCCCTCCGTGCTTGTAGAGCAGGGCTAGACGGCAGATGTCTGTGAAATGTGCCGGCCTCATCTTTCCGCTTTCCCATTTTTCAAGTACAAAGCCCGGAATATCAATCCACTGTGGCAGGGAATCCGCATCCAGAATCACAAGTTCCTGTGTGCAGTTCGCCCTGATGCTCCTCCAGCAGGCCTGCACAATCTTCGGTGCACGGTCCTGTCCTTGAAGCCAGATACTGAAAATCCTTTCCGGCTGATTTTCAGTCTGTGACCGGTCCTCTCCAGGATTTTCCTTTCCGGAAAGACAGGCTCCGGAGTTTGCCTTGATTGCAGGAATGAGGAAATCCAGATATGAGCCCACGGCCTTTGCCGTGACACTGCCCCTGACCCTCCGCCTTTCAAGGTGTCCTCTCCAGGGCCAGTTGAGGATGTGTCCCTTCAGCAGGATTTCTGCCTTTGTGAGGAATCTGGAACGATTCATCGGCTCAATTTGATTTTCAATCCTATGACCGTGAGATATTTGTCTCTTTCCTCTCCTTCCCTGTTCAGGCTGAAGAGGAATTTCAAGGCCGGTCCGATGACTGAGTGGAAATAGACAAGGAGAGTTTCCTTTGGATATGTGATGACACTCCTGATGTCAAGACCTGCTTCATAGGTTGAGAAACTCAGCAGCCTTTCGTAGATGTGCGCCATGCTTCCGCTGGAATGGGACTTGCTCACAGTCTCCCAGGTGTCGGGATTGACATCTGACTCTAAAATCGGAACAAGTGCTTTCGGTTTGGCCAGAAACATCGTGCCCGCGCAGAATTTTCTGTGGTCCGTCCTGAACCCTATTCTCATTGCTTCTGTTCTCATTTTGCCGGAATCCTCAGGAAGGCTGCCGGAAACTGTCTTCAGCACTTCATAGCCGCAGACCATCCCGACCCTGTCATCTTCAAGAATGCCAGCGCATTTTCTGAACCGTGACCTGTTTAGCAGCATTGAGTCCACGAGGATGTTTCTCCAAAGATATCCCTTGAATCGTATTCCATTGATTTTGTTGGGTTTGGTGTTCTTGTTCTTGGTGTGGATCTTCATTATGAGATCGTATTGCAAGATATCTACGCTCTTGATTGCCTTGATGAAAGGCCAGATGTCATAGCCTACATTCTCAACCGCAATGAAATGTGCGTCGGGCTTGAAAGCCCTGATTTTCTGTTCAGTTGTGGCGGAATAGGTGGAATAGGTCACGAACAGGTCCCATTCGCAGTTGTTGATATTCCCTAATTTCTCAATGAAATAATCAACTTGTTTGTGATAGTAGACGTGAAAGAATACCGCTAATTTTTTCATATTTGCTAAAACCGATAAGCTCAGGTTATATTGATGCACTTTTGTGCCAAATAGTTGAAATATCTTTTCAACATTGTTGAATATCCTCCGGAAATCAGGTGTTTGAAGAAGCCGGTGCCGTTGATTCTGTCCAAATCGGCCTGTACTGCTGCAACAAGGGCAGGGTCGGTCTTTCCGAGTGCCATTCGCAGTTCACGCCCAAGGCATCCGTTGTGCCGGGTGAAGGAGGATTTCTTGATGAAAGGGATTCCTTTGCGGATGATTTCCAATGGTTTGTTGTAGATGTCCTTCCCGCTTGCCTTGCACAGTCCCGAGAAAGAAACCCCGTTTTCAATCAGCATTCTTGTGAAACCTTCCTCATACCTGATGCAGACTTCCTCCTTGCTCTGAACTCTTTCTACACCTTTGATGAAGTTCCGGAAAAGATCCGATGTGAAGAAGTCTTTCCTGAGCCCTATGAACCAGGACTGCAGATGGGGATTCCTCCTGTGAGGGTTGTACACAAGGCCAGTGACGTCCGTGCCAAGATTCTCCATTCTTTCCAGAGGCGCGGCAATGTCCGAAACCGGACCGAAAACGGAATCGTTTACCAGATATATCCAGTCATATACTCCCACTTCAAGGTTCTTCAGGGCCCAGTCCATCGCCCTCTTGTAGGACCCGAAGTCGTATTCCCCGTGCCTTCCGGCTTCTGCATGCAGCACGAAGGTCCTGAGCCGGTCCAATTCCTCCTGGTTGCAGTCATTGTCAAACCTTATGACCACATCGCCCGCCTCCCTGAGCCTTGCACAATAGTAAACAAGCGAGGGACCTGCAAGACCCCCGCTGTCATATCCCGCAAATAAAAACAGCCTTTTCATCCACTGAAATACTCCAATTCATTTCGGTGGCAAAAATATTGAGTTTTTCGGAGATTAGGAAATATTGTCACTGCTCTTTCTCAAGAATTGCCGTTCCTACAAGGGAGTCTGCGCATCCGTAGTAAAGGTGCCATTTGCCCTTGTACAAAACGAGACCCTCCACAAAGACAGTCCCGTGAGGGTACTGACCGCATTTTTCGAACTCCTCCTGAGGCACGAAGAACGGTTCATCAAGCCTGCCGATGACTTTACACGGGTCATTCAGGTCAAAAAGGAGTTGTCCTGCACAGTAGGAATTGGACGTGTACCTCCTGTCCCGGTCCTTGCCTGAACGATTTCTTCCGTTGTAAATCAGCAAGATGCCATTGTCCGTCATTACGGCAGGAGGACCACATTCGGTCATATCGCTGTCAAAGTGTCCCTTTCTTGGGAGTACGATTTTCAGCAGACCGCCCTTTCCGTCAAGCATAGGGGTCCAGTTCACAAGGTCCTCGGATGTGGCGACATTGATGAACCTTTCTCCCCAGTACATCCAGTATTTCCCGTCTATTTTCGCTATGACCTGCTTTCCGTCCACGACCTTGGTTATGATTGAGGCGGATTTGCAGAACATATCAAGGAACTTTCCTTCGTGGGCCATGGCGAATGCCGGTCCGTGCTTCTCCCATTTCTTAAGATTCCGGGACGTTGCTACGGCAAGTCTTGCCGTTTTGCGGTTCCACTGGGTGTACATCATCACGAATGTTCCGTCCTCAGTGACTGCCACTCGCGGATCCTCGCATCCTCCCGGCCATTCCATCTCTTTCTGGGAATCGTTGTCAGGGAAGAGTACCGGTCTGCTTCTGCGTTTGAAATGAATGCCGTCAGTGGATTCGGCATATCCGATTCTGGATGTTCTTTTCCCTATTCCCACTCCGGAATTGTCCTCGGCCCGGTAGAGAACGGCGATTTTGCCTTTGTGGACTGTCGCTGCAGGGTTGAAGGTGTCATTGCCTTCCCAAGGCACATTTTCCCCGCACATCGGACAGGAAAAGCGGGTGGTGCTGTCAGGAGAGATGACCGGCTTCCCCGTCATAGTCCTTCTGAAGCCTGTCCAGGCCCAATCAGGAATCGAGTCGTTGAGGGAGTTCCCCTCCAGGGCCCTGAGCCACTGCCTCCTTGTGCCGGAGTCACAGCGGATGTCCTTCCCGGAAAGCTTGCTCCATAGTGATGCCGTGGCTTCGTCCAGCGGCTTGTCAAGGTCAGCGTCCCAATCAGGAAAATATCCCTTGAGGGCGAGTGCCTGAACCTGCCGGAAATCTCTGTCGGAAGGATTAAGGTCGCGGAAATAGACAAGAGTCGCTCCTTTTAGTACAAGTTTCTTCTGGAGTTCCTCCACAGGGATGTCCCGGACACTCACTCCGGAGTGCATTGCAATCGAGGCAGCACAGCCCGCGGCCTCTCCGAGAGCCATCCAGCAAGGCTCCATCCTCATTGTCGAGAATCCGACGTGGGTGCCGGACACGGCAACAGGAAAGAGCAGGTTGTCAACCTTCCGGGGTACCATAACTCCGTAGGGCACGGTGTAGACCGCTGTGGGATAACTGAAAAAGCCGTCCAGATGGATTCTCCCCTCCTCACGCTTGCACACGGCGTGCGAGTCCCGGGCATAGTGGCTCGCTGTG
>CAMEBJ010000120.1 GCA_945912085.1 uncultured Bacteroidales bacterium
TGATCACTCCGTCAAGAGGCATCTCCACCTCAAGAATCACGGCCTGGGTGGCAGTAGTGGTGGTGTTAGGGTTCTTCGAGGTGTAGAGTTTGAGTTCAGTCGAGGTCTCACCCACGGAGAGGATTCTCTGGACGTGAGTATGGAACTCGGTCTCGCCCTCCTGAGGTGATGTGAAAGCAGCACCTCTGAAACAAGGTTTGACGGCTATGATGCGACCCTTGTCCACAGAGAGTATGCCCTCCCACAGAACGTATGTTTCCTCGCGGTTCCAACCGAACTCGATCTTGACCTTGCAGCGCACGGTGTCGCCCGAAGGCATAACCGGGATGTGAGGTCCATTGAGTCTTGCCACAAGACGCCCGTTCTTGACAAGGTCGATGTAGTCAATGCAGCTTTCGCCCTCGACATTCAGGTAGATGCGCCGTTTGTTGGAGCGGATGACATCCCCCATAAAGGCATCGTTGATGCGGAAGTCCACATTGATTTTGTCTCCCGTTGCGCAGCAGGTGTGGCGGGAACGGAGGCCCTCCCAGACATTGTCACGGGTCAGTGACGGAGAAAGTACTCCTACACGGCCGTCGCCGTAACTTCCCGGATAGCCGGAATGCTGGTCGGTCGAGCCGATCAGACCGAATTTGTGACCCTGCTCCAGACCGTACTGGATGGTGCCCTCCCACTGGCGCGGTCCCATGTCGTGAAGGTAAGGATAGTCCCCCATATCGCTTTCGGCAAGACCGTGACGGGAGTACATCTCCACGAAAGGAGTCTGGTCGCCCTCTGTGAACAGGTTCCAGTCATAGCCCCTGTAGCCGGTCTGGTAGCCCATATGGTGAGGGGTCACGAAGACTTTCTGACCTTTGAATTTCTCCTTCCAGTTTGCAATCGAGGTGCAGTTTACAAGCGGTGCATCCAGGTCGCGATGAAGGGCAACGTGGTCTCCAGCGACCATGCTGTGGGCCTCGTAGCCAATGAATGTCAGGAATTTGCCTTCCTCGTTGTACTCTTTGGTCATTGCCTGGTACTTCTCATAGCCACCGCGACGCAGTCTTCCGAAAGCATCGGTGTGGTAGCCTATGACCCATTTCAGGCGCGGTTCCTTGTTCAGAAGGTTGATGTCGGGCCACATCGCGTGCGGAGTAACGCTGACAAAGTCCAGCTGGACCTTGGCCGCCTCGAAGGCGTCACGCATATCCCCGTGTCCGTAGGTCAGGTTGCAGTGATTGTGAAGGTCGCCCCAGTAGATTTTGTAGTCGCTTGCCGAAGGCATTACCTTGCGGGCTTCCTTTGAGCCCGGAGCACAGGCTTTCAGGAGACTGCCCGTGGCGGCCAGTCCCACCAGGGACCAGCCGGATGTTTCCAGGAATTTTCTTCTGTCCATTATCGGTTATTTTGAGCGTTCAACATAACGGCGGTCACCGTGGAAAAGAACTTTCACAGTCTCGTCGGGATCATCGTCCCCGTACTGCTTCTGCACGTCCCGAAGAAGTTCCAGAAGACTCTCGCGAGTGGATGCATATTCCTCTGAATCAAAGACATTGCTCATCTCCTTCGGGTCCTTCTTCACATCATACATCTCCCACTGGTCGATGTCATTGTAGAAATGGATGAGTTTGAAGTCGTTGGTGCGTATTCCGTAATGGCGTTTGACGGAATGTTCGGCAGGATACTCGTAATAGTGATAGTAAACTGCCTTCCTCCAATCCTCAGGTGTCTTTCCTCCATTCTCAAGCACTCTTTTGAGAGACTCTCCCTGAATGTCGGACGGAATTTCCACCCCGGCAAAGTCCAGGAAGGTCGGAGCGAAATCCACATTCATACACAGAGCGCTGCTGACACTTCCCGCCTTGATTGCCTTCGGGTAACGCACAATCAGAGGCATCCTCTGACATTCCTCATACATAAACCTCTTGTCGAACCAGCCGTGTTCCCCGAGGAAGAAACCCTGGTCGGAGGTATAGACAACGATGGTGTTGTCAAGTTCACCCTCTTTCTCCAGACATTCCAGCACGCGGCCGATTCCCTCATCCACGGAAAGGACAGTGGCGAGGTAATCTCTCATATACTGCTGGTACTTCCATCTGACAAGTTCCTTTCCGGAGAGTTTTCCGCTGCGGTACTCCGCAATCCTTCCCGCATAGACAGAGTCCCATTTCCGCTGAACATCCTCAGGCATACGAAGATAGACTTGCGCGAGGTGATTGGAAGGATTGGCCCTCATTTCATCCCCGGTGAGGAGTTTGAGGTCCCAATCCTCGGTGAAAGTGTGCTCAAGGCTCATATCCTGACTCCTTGCAGCCTCTCCCCTGCCTGAATAGTCGTCAAAGAGATTCTCCGGCTCAGGGAAAACCGTGTCGTTGAATATTCCGAGATTCTTCGGAGACGGCATCCAGTTGCGGTGAGGGGCTTTCTGGTGAAGCATCAGGCAGAAAGGTCTGTCCTTGTCCCTGCCCTGAATGTAGGAAATCGCCTTGTCGGTTACCACCTCGGTGACATAACCCTCACAAGTCACATTCCTTGTGGTGTCGCCGTCCTTCTCCCAGAAATCAGGAGAATAGTAATCTCCCTGCTCACCCTGCCCGGAGAGAACGCTCCAGTAATCAAAGCCCTGAGGCTCTGAAATCAAATGCCATTTTCCCACGATTGCAGTCTGGTAACCGGCCTGTTGAAGCAGTTTCGGGAAGGTCTGCTGGTCACCGTCAAAGATGCTGGCATTGTCGGTAAAACCATTCTCGTGACTGAACTTTCCCGTCAGGATGCAGGCACGCGAAGGACCGGAAAGCGCGTTGGTGGCGTAGCAATTGTCAAATCTGATGCCCTCGCCTGCAATCCTGTCCATATTCGGAGTCTGTATCAGCCTTCCGCCGTAGCAGGACATCGCCTGGGTGGTGTGGTCGTCCGTCATTATGAACAGGATATTCGGCCTGCGAGTCTCCTCCTCCGCACCGTTGCCGCAGGAGACGGCTCCTACGGCAGCGGGAAGAAGACATAAAGATATAGGTATATTTCTCATTCTCAGATATATATATTATATATATGTCATTAAACAATATATATATATTAAAGATTGTAGGTGAGGGTTTTCTTTTTGTTCTTTCCGACTTTCACCTGAACGGAAAGGGTGTTCGGGTCATAGCCCTTGTCGGTGAATTTAGCTGAGACTATTTCCTCTCCTGCCTTTTGCTTAGGGTAGATTACCGTGATGAAGCGGACAGGGTCGTCGGTTTCCTTCTTCTGTTTGAAGCTTGCGTCCATCCTCTGGACCTTCTTCATATAGTCGCTTGACTGCCAGCCCTTTTCCTTCTTCATCTGCATCTTCTCCATATCGTCGCAGAAGCACTGCAGATAGAAGTTGCTCTCTCCCTCGAAATTGGTATGGAAGTGCATATCCTCACGGCTGTTAGGCACCTCTCCGCGAGGCATCTGGTAGTGAAGGTTCACCCAGCCTTTCATCTTGCCTATGGCCTCATCTACAATCACGAAATACTTTCCGTCCACGAAGAAAATCGAACGGCGGTGAGTCAGGTTCTTGTAGCTCGGATGCTCGGTCACGAGAATCTGGACATCACCCTCAGGCTGCCACAGAAGTGTCTTCGAAGGAACCTTGTCAACATCCTGGTCGTTCATTGTCAAGGTGTTGTGGTGGGATGAGGCACGGAACCACTTCCTCCACTCCATAATCTCGGGGTCCTTGCCCTCATAGACATACGAGCCTGAATCCTGGAAGAGGCATTTGCCGTTGTACCACATCTCGAAGGTTCCGAAGTCAGGTTGGGCGTGCCATTCCCCTGCAGGACCGGCCTTTACGACCATCTGAAGGGCATCTTCTCCCCATCCGTTGCGGAACACGAAGAAACCAGTGTCAAGGAAACCTTTGGACAGATGGTCAGGAAGGCTGCCCTCCTGTCCTTCGGTAGCGAAGTACCTGATGACCTGGTTCTCAGGGAAGACTTTCTGCCATTTCCTGTAGTTGTTCAGCATGGTTTTCCTGTTGGTAATCTTCGCATCGCTGAAGCAAGGATTGGTGTAGTCAGGGAAGATGATGTCGGTGTAGAACATAATCATATTCTCGACTGCATCGGCATAGCTCTGCGGGAAATCGTTGCGGAAACCGTTCAGGTCGGCAATCTGAAGGGATTTGTAGAAAATCTCAATCGTGGCAAGGTGGTAGTGAGGATCCAGTTCGTAGTGGCCTCCGTCAGGGAGCACCTGCTTGAGGATTTCCCTGTTCAGAATCTCGACGCCGCTCTTGCGCCAGGCCTCCGCTTCCCTGTACTCCGGGAAGAAGGATCCGGCCATCAGCATTCTCTGGGCCTCGAAAAGGAGATGATTCCCCTGAGCCGAGTAATTGCCGAGGATGTGCACCGCGTGCTTGTGGTAGTTCACAAGAAACTCTGTGAGGAACTCCGGAGTGAAAGACGGAGAATCCACGAAAAGCTGGAACTGAAGGCACTGGTCCTGAAGGCGGTGGCTGGTCTCAAGAGGTCTCCAGGCAAAACGCGAGTTGTCTGCATCGCCCTTGAGATTGTCGTCTGCCATCTCATAGGCAGCCTTGTCAAGTTTCACGAGAGGGTTTTTCCGAATCCAATCGATATACTCCAGGGTCCATTCCTTTGCATATTTTTCGTCACCGCTGATTCTGTAGGCTTTTCCCATAGGGGTGAACCATTTGTGCCGATGAAGCTGCCAGCGGAGTTCGTTGTCCTGAACAGGCCAGTATCTCCAGTCGATGTCCTCCCCGTAGAAGTAGGACGGCTGGTAGCCCTTGTGGGAGAAGAACTTGTGCTCAAGAGCCTCATCGGCCAGC
>CAMEBJ010000121.1 GCA_945912085.1 uncultured Bacteroidales bacterium
CCTAAAAACGCATCCGGGATTCTCCCGTAACTACATTCCCGGAGGAGGCCCCATCGGCCTTCCGCCGGGTCCTCCAGGTCCTCCAGGACCCCTTTGGGCTGCATATTTCCCTGCCTTTCCGAAATTTCCGAACCGATAGGTGAGTGAGAGGATGATGTAGCGCCCAAGAGTGTTGTTCCTGATTTCCTGATGGTAGTTGGAGGCATCAGTAATGGAGAGATTCTTGGATTGATTCAGAATGTCAAAAGCCTTTAGTGACAGGGTCAGCTTGTTCTTGCACAGTAGTTTGGCGATTTCTGCATTCCAGACATATTCATCCTCCTGAGCGGTTGTGTAGCCTTTGTACCAGTTGTAGTTGATGTCAGATGCAATTGTCACTCCTCCCGGGATGTTCCAGTTCATCGACGCGCTCACCTGATTGTTCCACCTGGCTTTCTGTGATGTCTGGACGGTGTACCAGCTCTTGTTGCAGGTAGTTCGTCCCGCAACGTTGAGTTCCACGAGGTCGCAGTTGAATTTCACTGTGAGTTTCTCAGTAAAGTTCACATTCTGGGTGACGTTTGTCGAGAAATAGTCATCAAATGAGAGTTTTTTGGAACCGTTCGCCGAGTGGTCGAAGAAATCAGCGTTGAATAGGTCGTAGTTGAACTCGGCATTGCTGCTGTCGTAGTACCTGTCGGTGTCGAGAGCAGCCTTGCCTATGTAGGAGGATGACTGGCTGAAACTGCTCCTGAAGAAGTTGGTGATTGAGAAATTGGATTTCGCAATAGGACTGTTCAGGAAGAAGTCAATGCTTGCGTTTCCGCTTGCAGGACCGTTCAGAGGCATATTGTATTGGGCTCCGTTGTCTCCGTACCAGACTGCACTGACAATCGGATTCTGAACTGCTCCTGCGCTGAACCTTCCCCGGATTGAGAAAAAGGTCTTCTTGTCTGTGTAGCCGAAATGCCCCCTCAGGCTGTGGCTGAAATATGGTTTCAGGTAAGGATTACCGAAGGAAACATTCAGAGGGTCGGAGTTGTCCGGCACCGGCATCAATTGGGAAGTGCTTGGCTGTGAGGACCTTCCCCGATAGAAAAATCTTATTTCGGAGTTGTTATTGAACTCGTAGCTGAGCATTGCCTGTGGAGCCCAGTTCCAGACGGTGTAGGTAGTGTCAATCGAGTGAGTGGTCTTGGTGTGGTTAGTGGTCGTGGTCGGTTGGATTGACGCACCAATCTGTACGCGGAGTTTGTTCTTCTGGTACTGAAGGTTGATTCCCCCGTTGTGGGTCTGGCTGATGTTGGTGATTTCGCTGGAATATGTTTCATTTTCCTTCTCGCCGTCATACACATACGGGTGGTTTGAGGAATTGAATCCGGTCACGGCTCCTGAATCCCAGGTGTTCTTGTCACTGAAATTCCTGCCCCAGCCGTATCTATAGGTCGCTTCGAGGAAGAGATTTTCGGTGAGAGGCTCGGTGTAGGAAGCCCTGACATTGACAGACTGACTGTTGCTTACACGGTCAATGCGCTGGTTCACAATGTCTTCGCTGAGGATGACCTCGCTCTCATCGTAATTCCTCGTGAGAGACTGGTTGAGACCGTTTTCAAGCTTGTTTCCCGAAAAACTGTATCTAACCATAGCCGACAGTGTTCTTCCCGGTTTCCCGAGTTTCTGCCTGAGGAGGAACATTCCGCTTGTGGTCCAGTTGCTGTTGAGTCCGTTGCTGAAGTTGAAACCGTCGTTGGCCTTGTAGGTCAGATTGTTGGTCGAGAGGGCCTTCTTCGTTGTGAAATCCGAGTACTCATTGTAGTTTCCGTATCCGAAGTTTACCTGAGGCTCGAAGATTATGGAAGTCTTGTCGCTGAACTTGTGTTCGAGGCGGACTCCGAATCGGTGGCCCTGGCTGAGGGTGTTGTTGTAGCCGTAGCCGTCGCTTCTTCCGTAGGTTGACGGACCTCCGTTGTTGTAGATGAGCCGGTCCCCGTTTTCGAGATATGTAATTTTCTCGCTTTTTTCGAGAAGTGACTTGACGGAACCGTTGTAAAGGTAGTTCGCCCCAAGGTCCATATCCCCGTCAAGAAGGGTGAATGCTCCGTTTACTCCTCCCATCCATGAAGTCGTGATTCCGCTGTTCTGACCCCAGCCTCCGCCGCCTCGGCCCATTCCTCCGCCACGCATTGACTGCATCATAGACCCGGCCATGTCGTTGAATCCCCTGTTGTTGGTGTTGTTTCCGTTGAGGATGATGCTGATCTGGCTCTTGTCAGTGAAACGGCCTATCATAGCGGCCCCCTGGTACCTCCAGTCTCCGTCAGCCCAGGTCTGCTGAAGATCATGTCCGCCTCCTGCAGAGATATTTCCGAACCAGCCCTTCATCATTCCCGGTCTCAGGGAAAGGTCAATGACGGTTTCTTCCTCGCCGTCATCTACGCCTGTGAACATAGCTTGGTCCGATTTCTTTTCCACGACCTTGACTTTTTCCACGATTTTGGCAGGTATGTTCTTACTGGCAAGCTGAGGGTCATCCAGGAAGAAAGTCTTTCCGTCAATGGTGATTTTTGTGATGGTCTCACCGTTCGCCGTTATACTTCCGTCACTTGCCACCTCCACTCCCGGGAGTTTCTTCAGCAGGTTCTCAAGCATATCATTGTCAGTCACCTTGAACGAAGATGCATTGTACTCGATGGTGTCTTTCTTCACGATGATCGGATTGCCCACAGCCGAGACTTTAGCTGCCTCGAGGACCTTCACGTCCTGTTCCATCTTAAGCATTCCGAGGTTGATTGGCTTGCCTTCCACCTTCAGTGTCGTCTCATAAGGCTTGTAGCCCATCTGCTCGGCCTTGAGCTTGAACGTCCCTTTTCTCACATCGGTGAATTCAGCCTTTCCCTCGGAGTTGGTGAGGACATATTTGTAGGCCTTTGTCGCGTCCTGAGGAGTCAGCGAGACGGTTGCAAAGCCTATGGCTTCCGAAGTCTTGCCGTCCTGGAGCACAAGTGAGATTGTCGTGTGCTGCGCAAGGGCTGGGATGGAAAGGGCCGTCAGTACGGCAATCAGGGTCAGTGTAATGACGTTTTTTGACATATTCATATTTTTAACAAACACCGGGCAGTTAGACAAGAAGGCGGCAGTAAAGTTTAATGAAGATTCTATATTTTTCAATATTTATTTCTTGATTCTGTCGGGGTTCTCCGCAAGGAATTTCTTCCAGTCGGAGCCTCCTCCTGCACCCGCAAGGGGATTGTGCATCTGGTAGTAATGGCAAAGGGCGATAGCAAGAGCGTCAGTTGCATCGAGGTGTTCCGGTTTCAGGTTGACTTTCAGGGTTTTCTGAATCATCATACTGACCTGTTCCTTTGATGCCGCCCCATTCCCGCAGATGGCGATTTTGGCCTTTCTTGGGGCATATTCAGTCACGGGTATTCCCTTCATTGCGGCTGCGGTGATGGCTGCTCCCTGAGCCCGCCCGAGTTTCAGAATCACCTGGGCGTTCTTCCCGTAGAAAGGGGATTCGATGGCAAGAGCAGTCGGTCTGACTGTCTCGATGAGTTCGCTTGTTCCGGCAAATATGTTGGCAAGCTTGTCGAAAGGATCCTTGATCTTGCGCAGGTCGAATATTCCCATATCCTTGTAGTGGGGCCCCTTCGCATCTGCGCGAATAACCCCGAAACCAAGAAGATTGGTCCCGGGGTCAATTCCGAGTATGATTTCTTCCGTCACGTCCTAGCCGATGAAGTCAAAACCGGTGTATGGACGGAGTGCTTCAGGAATCCAGATCTTGCCGTCACGGTAGTTGTTCTCAAGAAGGGCTGCAACCACGCGCGGAAGGGCGAGTGATGAACCGTTCAGAGTGTGAGCGAGCTGAGTCTTTCCATCTGCGTCTTTGTACCTGAGTTTCAGACGGTTTGCCTGATAGGACTCGAAGTTGGAGACTGAGCTGATTTCCAGCCAGCGTCCCTGGGCTGCTGAATACACCTCAAAATCGTAGGTGATGGCTGAGGTGAAACTCATGTCCCCGCCGCACAGACGGAGAATCCTGTACGGAAGACCGAGGCTCTTCACGATGCCTTCCACGTGTGCAATCATCTCATCCAGAGCAGCGTAGGAGTTCTCCGGCTTTTCGAGGCGGACAATCTCCACCTTGTCGAACTGGTGCAGACGGTTCAGTCCGCGGACGTCCTTGCCGTAGGAACCTGCCTCGCGGCGGAAACAAGGAGTGTAGGCAGTCATCTTCACCGGGAAATCGTTGTTTCCGAGGATGATGTCACGGTAAATGTTGGTCACAGGCACCTCTGCCGTAGGGACCAGGTAGAAATTGTCGAGGGTTGCGTGGTACATCTGCCCCTCCTTGTCCGGAAGCTGGCCGGTGCCGAATCCGGATGCCTCGTTGACCATCACAGGAGGTTCAACCTCAAGGTAACCTGCCCTGGTGTTGATGTCAAGGAAGTAGTTGATCAGGGCTCTCTGAAGCCTTGCTCCCTTGCCCTTGTAAACAGGGAATCCTGCCCCGGTAAGCTTCACTCCGAGGTCAAAGTCAATGATGTCGAATTTCTTCGCGAGTTCCCAGTGGGGCAGTGCATCCGGGCCGAGATCGGGAATCTCGTTGCCCATCTTCACGACAACATTGTCTTCCGCTCCTTTCCCTTCAGGAACCTGGTCGCAGGGAAGGTTCGGAAGAAGAACCATAAGAGAATTGAGCTCGGTGTTGGTCTGCTCTGATTTCTCCTGAAGTTCCTTTGACTTTTCTTTCAGGATTGCAACCTCTTTCTTGATCTGCTCTGCTTCCTCTCTCTTTCCGGCTTTCATAAGTTTGCCG
>CAMEBJ010000122.1 GCA_945912085.1 uncultured Bacteroidales bacterium
AGGAAGAAGCAGGATTGATCTGCGAACCTTCACCCAATATGGAGAGGGCTCGCTTTTGAAATTCATCACTGATGAAATCTCAACATTCTTCGGAAAAGATTTTACTTCGGTAATTCTTGCTGCCTCTGTATCGTAACTTCCGCTCTTCGACCCCATTATGTTGGGACTGTACTGGAGGGGAGTAATGATTTTTTCATTGGACTTGAAAAAAGAAGTCATATCGACCAGATAACAGCTGTCTTGTTTGAATGCTTTGACCTTGAATGATTTGAGAATAGGATCACGGTGATTCTTGAAAAAGGCTTCTCCAATCTCGTCCCCGGGACGCAGACGGTTGTAGGCCGATACGTTGTAGAAATGCACGTATGATGTATCGGCCTCCATCCTGAACATTATCTGGTTACCCATCATCTGACCTGCGGCAAAGGCAGCATCGTCGCTAGTCTCCGTAAGTCTGTTGGTAAGCAGATAAAGATGTCTGAGGTTTTCCTCCCTGATTTCAAAGAGGAGTTCCTCCTTGGGGGTCATATACATCTTTATCAGACCGTCATAGATCTTTGCATCCTTGATGGCCTCGGCATATTTGTCTTTCTTTTCCTTCTTCACCGTGTCAACGGCTTCCACCGCACCTTTCTTCTTTTTCTTTACTTTAGGGCTGCTTTTCGGCGCAGCATCCAAAGCCAGTACTCCCACACAGAGCAGGGAGCATAATGTCATCATCAATCTTCTTGACTCCATTTCGTAAATCGTTAAAATTGTTTGTAGCAAATGCTGTGAATTTTAAGAAAACCTTTGTCAAAACTTTCCAGTCTTGTAATTTCCGTTTCGTCAGGTGAATCTGTCACCTTATATTTATAAAGTATTCCGCTGCGCGGAGATGAATCATCGTATGTCGCAACAAAAAATATGTCATTATATTTTTCCTCGGTTTCATTGTCCGCCTTGAGACAGGTAACTGGAGCGTTGAAAGTCTCCAGAAGAACACAGGTCTGAGGGGTGCTCCTGAAATTGAAACCATACAACCTGTTCTCCACACTATAAATCAGATAACCGTGATTTGTAGTCATCACTATGTGCTGAGCGCGATCAAAATCCGTGGCTACGGACAAATCCGCCTTGTAACGGCCTTCTTTTCCGTATGTACCCGCGTTGTTGGCTGTCATACAGTAAATCCAGACAGAACCGTCATCCGGATTCTTCATTATGGCTGCGCTCTGGCCGGATCCGAAAAATGAATTGACGGCGGTCACCATGTCCAGACCGTGCGGGAAATCTTTCATCGTGTCGTAACTGTATGCATCTCCCTCGGAATCGGGCAGCGGAATGAATTCCTTGACTGTCAGTCCGCTGATATAGCAGAAGCGTTTCCTGACGGAATCCAGGAAGATGAACATTCTGATGTCCCTGGATTTGTGATTGCACATCATCTTGGGTGCAGTCTCACATTCCTGTCCCTCGGCAGTGACACTGAAAGTATTCCCGATCATTCCTCCGTCCGAACTCACCACGTATGCCCTTGAGTCCACAATCACGACGTGTCTCTTGTCGGAGATTTTCTGGCTGTCAGTCATTACGCAGTCTCCCTCAGGCGGCAGAACGAATGAATGTACCAAAGATGTGTAGGGGGAACCGGTGAAACTTTCCCTGTCGAACTTGAACGTGCCCCTGTCAGTGGAAACATACAATCTGTTTTCAGATGTCCATTCATCATTGTCAATCCAGACAAGACTGACGGGTCCTGTTTCAAGACCATCTTTGAAATTCAGAGTCCTGGTGAGATATTTTGTCTGTGCACTGAACGAGATCATATCTACCTGACCCGACCCGTCCGGTTCTTCACCGCCAAGCAGCCATCCGGTTGAGTACAGCGACCTGACATTCAGACCGACACTCTTGCTGAAAACAAGATCAGTTGACTTGTCGGTCACTTTGAAGTACAGGATGTATTCTTCCGCGGCAAGCCTGACCGGGTAATGCAATTCCCTTTCGGTACCTATGGTAAACCTCTGACCCCTGTAGAAGTTTTGTCCGACTGCAACCCATTCGTAGCCGTAGTCTCCTTTTCCCTCGCTGTCCTTTGTGAATGTTATTTCCGGAACGATGTCAAGTGTGCTTTCATTAAGGCGCACATCGTATTTTTCTGTAAATCCATGGTCCGAGATAATTGCCTCATTGACTTCAATATAGTCATAATTCCCTTTGTCTCTGAAACATCCGCAGACACTCCCGGCCGTCACGAAAGCTGCGATTGCCAGTTTAGGAATATTCATTATTCCCGAAATATTCAATATTCTTTCAATCATAGATATATATAATCTCCTGCTTTCATTTCGGAGCCGTCTTCTTCCAGCACCGTTTCTCCTTTCGCTTTCATTTCCTTAAGCCATCTGTCGAATTTCTGGCCAAGGGCTTTGGTTACCGTTACGGGCAGTTTCTCATTGAAATCCATCAAATTCATAGAGAACAGTTCCAGCAGGATTTTCATTTTCTTCTGTGAAAACGGGCCGAAATGTCCGGGTGCATATCCCGGCAGCTGCACATATTTGTCACTCACTCTGATACTGTGTCTGATGACATTCACGTATTCCGTTGACGAATTTCTCCAAAGGCTGATGGGCAGCGAGAAATCCTCATTCGGAACCAGTTCGACGGTCAATGTCCTTTCTTCCCCCTCCAGGGAAGCCGTGCGGTGAAATCTGACAGGAACAGTCCCGAAAACCTCCCCTGCCTTCAGAATATAATATGGGTCAAGAGCATCATAATCCCCAGACAATGTGGTGGATTCTTCTTCCACCACTCTGACAGACACTTTCCGGTCCCATTTTTCAACTTTCCCCAAAATCTTGATTTTCAGGTGGAAAACGGCTTCAGTATCTTCAGTGACCACAAACGGAAGTATTGAACTATCCGTGTATGTCGTGTCGGAATTGGCGTATGATGTGCCGGAAGGCATTGCAAAATACACACCTGCATTTCCGGTGTAGGTGTCTATACCGGATGAACATCCCGCAATCAGGAATGCCGCCGCAATTTCCATTGTCATTCTTCTCATTCTCTGAATCCTCCTTCGCTTTGAGGCAATTCAAACACATAGTCTTCCGTGCTAATGTTTCTGTCCGGTCTGGACCTGTCATACAGACAGCTGAGACTATGGT
Source organism: uncultured Bacteroidales bacterium (assembly GCA_945912085.1). Taxonomy (GTDB): domain Bacteria; phylum Bacteroidota; class Bacteroidia; order Bacteroidales; family UBA932; genus Cryptobacteroides. The sequence goes on from CAMEBJ010000122.1 coordinate 3,156, forward strand.
AGTTCTTTCTCTTGCAGAACCAGAAATACTGTCCCTCACCCACAAACTCCCTGACATATTCATTTTCAATTTCCGCCTCTATGGCAGAAGTTACTTTTGAGGTCTGCCGTGCGTTCCTCAGTGTGTTCAGCCTTTCATATGCAAGGTCCTCCTTCCCCTCAACAGCATAACATTCAGCAGCAATCAGGAACATCTCCGACATTCTCAGTACCGGAATCATATATGGATATGATTTGCCATCCACCTCCATCCCTTCATATTTCACAAAACACATTATGTCGTTCCCCGCAACATCCTTTCTGGCAGTCCACTGATATGTCCTCAGATCGCTTTCTTCGGGGTAGATACTCCTGTATCCACTGCCGGTCACGGAAAGCAACCGGTTGATTTGAAGAGAAGGGGAGAACAGATATTCATATATGTCGGCCCCGCGTTTGATATTGTAAACGGCAAAAAGGATGTCGGATGAAAGGATTCTGTCCTGGGCAGAGACATTCACGTTTCCGGTTGCGGCCTGCCCGCTCACTTCCTCCCTTGTCGAGAAAGGAAAGAATGCGGAGGCCTCCCGAATAACTTCCTCAGCATATTCAAGTGCTTTCCCACGGTAATCATTCAGATAACTCAGGTACATATTGACCCTTGCGCCAAGTGCTTTTACGGCGAAGCAGTTCATCCTCAGGTTCCTGTAAGCATAGATATTGCGTCCTGAATTGTCTGTCTCGTTCTTCCCGTAAACAAGCACGGGGTCATATCCCTCCAGCAACCCAATGGCTTCCGTTATGTCGGAATTGAGCTTGGAAATTACGCTCATCGCCGGCAGAATCGGATTTACCCGAGGCTCAGGTTCAGTGACATAAGGAATCGCATCCTTTCCTGCAGAAACACTGAATACAGGGCCGAAATACCTTAGAAGCTCAAAATGCAACAGAGCCCTCAGTGCAAGTGCCTCTCCTTTAATTATGCTGTAATCCTTTTCATTGAGTACAGTGCCTCGTTTATCATCGCAGTGGCTGATAATCTTGTTTATATTCAGAATTAGGAAATATGCTCTTGTCCACAAACCGTTCACAGCTGTTCTTTTCGCTTCAGGCAGAAGTAGTGAGAGCGAACCGTACAGATGTGAATCCGCCTCCGTATTCCAATACTGTGCAAGGACATCCGCAGTGAGAGGCCCAAGTGTGCCGCTGTAGAGATCCCTGTTGACAAGATCCACATAAACTCCGTTGAGTGCCGTATAGAATCCATCGGTGCTTGAGAACAATTTGTCCTCGAGAATCCTGTCCTCAGAATCCACATCAAGCCATGCACGGCACGAGGTGACCGTCATCAGTGGAAAAGCCGACAGCAACATATATATTACATATTTTTTCATATTTTTCATATATATGGGATTTCTTAGAACCTGAGACTGATTGATAGCGAAATGCTGTTGGAGAATGGATATTCGATACCTCTTTCCTCCTTCACGGATGACAGTCTCCAGATGTTGTTGGCGTACAATCTTATCGATGCTCCCTGAATTCTGATTTTCTTCAGCCATTCCGCGTTTGTGTCATATCCAACTGAGATTGATTCAAATGAGAAGATGTTGTTGTCAAGAACGAACCTTGA
>CAMEBJ010000123.1 GCA_945912085.1 uncultured Bacteroidales bacterium
GAGTTGCGATGTGCCAGCGTAAAACCTCTCTTTCAGGTATTTTGCAATCTTTAGTTTTTCCTCGTGTGTAAGTGCGTAGATGGATGGTTTCTTAAAGTCATCTCGTATTTTTCTGTCTGTTTCTTTACAGAGGTCAGCTGTACTAAGGTAGTACACAAAAAACCTGTTTCGTGTACTACCTGACCCGATATCCGTGTGTTTTGAGCGATTTTTGCCTTGGGTATTACATAGAAACCGCCATATCGTGTACTACCTAATGTTCGCGCAGCCAGCCAGCTAATGTTCGCGCGGCAAGAAGTACCTTTCAATGTTCGCGCGGCAAAGCGCATCTTGCAAAGTACATCTTTCAAAGTGCATCTTCCAAGCGCATTTATCAAGGCCCTTCTTTCTACAAAGTCCTGATGTTTTCGGCAATGCAGGCAACAAGGCGTTTGCGGGCTTCAAGGCTTGCCCAGGCAATGTGAGGAGTGAGAATCAGGCGCTTACGCTTCTTAACCTTCATCAGAGGGTTGCTCAGAGGAAGAGGTTCCGAGGTGAAGACATCCAGGCCGGCCCCGGCGATTCTTCCTGTGTCAATCGCATCGGCAAGAGCCTTCTCGTCAATGATGCCGCCGCGTCCCATATTCAGGATATAAGCCTCCGGCTTCATCAGAGAGAGTTCTTTCTCTCCAACCAGACCTGCCGTGCGCTCGTTGTAAGGAGCGTGGACCGAAATGACATCCGACTCCTTCATCAGGGCCTCAAGACTGACGCTCGGATAGGCCTTCTCGTGGGATGTGCCCGAAGTGGAGAAATACACCACCTTCATTCCGAAGGCAGTCGCGACCTGGGCCACGCGTGTTCCGATATTTCCCATACCTATCACTCCCAGTTGCTTGCCGTTGAGTTCAAAGAACATATTGCTCATATCGGTGAATATGTCGCCGAGTGAATATTTCCCTGATTTCACATAGTCATCATAATGACGGAGTTTACCCACCAGGGCCAGCATCGTCATAAAGGTGGACTGGACAACGGATTCGGTGGAATAGCCTACTGCATTGCGGACCGGGATGCCTTTAGAAGCTGCATATTCCAGATCCACATTGTTGACCCCAGTGGCAGCCACGCAAATCAGTTTCAGGTTCGGAGCTGCGTCAATCAGCTCTTTGTCAACCTTGATCTTGTTGATTATCAGCACATCAGCCTCCTTTACCCTCTGAAGGGCATCTTCCCTTGAGGAGACTCTGTAGAGAATGAGGTCTCCCAGGTCGCTGATCGGCGTGAAGGGCACGTCACCGAGTGTGGAGGAATCAAGAAAAACAATCTTCAGGCTCATAATATAGTGTTATATGGTTCATATTTTCCGGAACTGAGGATTTCCGACTTGTAAATATCTACCTGACCCTGATTCTCTGCCCGATTCTCAGGATGGAGTTGCGGCTCAGGCCGTTGAGACGGCACAGCTCGGTGATTGTCGTGCCATTGTTGATGGCAATGCGACCGAGGGTATCTCCTGAACGAACTGTGTGATAGCGCATTGCAGCCCTCTCGGCATCCTCCTTGCGGTCTTCCTCATCGTTGCGGAATTCATCTTCGAAGTCCTGCTCGTAATTGTTGTAAGGGCTGAACTGGCGTCTCTTCAGGAGGAAGAGCCTGTGCCTGAGTTCCCCAGTCTCAAAATTGATGAGCCACTGGGGGTCAAAGGCAAATCCGTTGTAGCGGGTCTCGAAATGCAGGTGAGGCCCTGTGGACCGTCCGGTGGAACCGCCCAGACCGATGACATCCCCGGCGTGCACCCACTGGTCCGGCTCGACGTTGCGCTGCGACAGATGGCCGTAGAATGTCTCAAGCCCGTTCTCGTGGCGGATGACGATAAAGTTTCCATATCCCTTGACATACTTCGACATACGGACCTTCCCGTCGAAAGTTGCGTAAATCGGAGCCCCCGTGCTCAATGGGAGGTCAACTCCCTGGTGTCTGCGCCCCCTGCGGATTCCGAATTTGCCACGCGGATGGATGGCACCCCGGTAAGGACAGTGGTACTGGGACAGGCTGTCCACCATCCAGACGCTCCATGAGACCGGCAGGCTGTCGAGCTTCATCTTGTAGGGGTCTATGTCGGTGTTGTTCCAATGCCGGGTGAAGACATTGCGGTCAGCAACGGCGGCAGGGTCCTTGACATATCTCCAGGTGTAATTGTCATAGAGGATGACCGAGACAAACTCGTTCTCCGTTTTCAGGGTGTCAACTGGTCTTGACGAATCGTGAACAAGCGATTTGACCGGCAGGAACGCTGTCCTCGGAAGAATCACCTCCGCCTCTTTCACGCTACGGATAGGATGCTGACTCTTGGGCTCCTTGTCCCTGTCGTCAGAACCGATTGAGAATGACTGGAATACCAGTAGTGCGGATACAAAAATCAATAACTTTATGCTGTCTGTACGGAATGTTCCCATTGCACGGATTTATCTTTGTCAATATTTTTCAAAACCGCAAAGATAACACTTTTCCGGGAATCTCCTCCACAGAATCACTCCGCCCCGAACCTCTCCGAAAGAATGCGGCGCACCGTAGAAACCTTCTCATCCAGAAGATTCTCGGAGTCAGCCTCGCAGATGAACCTCAGGTAAGGTTCCGTGTTGGAAGGCCGGATGTTGAACCACCAGTGAGGGAATTCCACCCTGTAACCGTCGAAGTCCATCGAGGCTGTCGGGGTTTCTTCCTTTATGAAATGCTCCCTGACGGCATCCATAGCACCCTGTTTGTCCTCAATCCTAAAGTTGATTTCTCCCGAATTTTTGTAGCGCTCAATCTGAGAAATCAATCCGCTGAGAGTGCCTCCCTCTTGCTTTACCTTGCTCAGGACATTGAGTATCAGGATGGAAGCAAGGATTCCGCTGTCAGAATAGAAGAAGTCACGGAAATAGTAATGCCCTGCAAGCTCGCCTCCATAAACTCCGTCAATCTCACGGAGTTTCTCAGCCGCAAATGCCCTTCCGACCTTCCAAGTGCGCATTTCCCCGCCCAGCGGTGCAAGGAACTCACCTACGGCCTTGCTGCTGCGGATGTCCTGAAGGACAAGACCTTTCTCTCCCCTTTCCTCAAGGAAATATTTACCGAGGACAGCAATCATCAGGTCGGGGGATATGAACCGGGCATTCTCGTCAACGAACATCACCCTGTCGGCATCCCCATCGTAAATCACCCCGACATCCGCCCCTGTTTTACGGACAAGTTCCTGCAAAGGCACCACATTTTTCGGAACCAGAGGATTCGGGTCGTGACCGGGGAATCTTCCGTCCATTTCATCCAGGATGTAGGTCGGGGCATCCCCGAAAATCTGCTTTGCGAAAAGGTTCGCCATCCCGTTGGAAAGGTCCATTGCAATCTTCAGATTGCCGTAGTCTCCCTTGTACTTCAGAAGGAAATCCAGATAGTCGCGGTAGATGTCCATCCTGTGGACCTCTCCCTTGCGCTTTGCGGCAGGAGTAGGTCTGTCCTCATCAATCCATTGTTTGATTGTCTTCAGACCGGCATCATAGCCGACTGCACGGGCGTGTTCTGTCGAGACCTTCATCCCGTTGTACTCCGGAGCATTGTGCGAAGCCGTTATCTGAACCGAAGCCTTGAAATTGTAATTCGCAGTCGCGAAATAGACTGCAGGCGTAGTGGTCAGTCCGAGGTCATACACGTCCACACCCGCATCGGTTATTCCCTTGAGAAGACTCTCGTGAATCTCGTCGGACGACACGCGGCAGTCCCTTCCGACTGCAACCTTGTCCGTTTCAAGAAGTTGAGGAATGAAATATCCAACCTTGTAGGCTGTCTGCCTGTCAAAATCCACATTGTAAATGCCTCTTATGTCGTAGGCATGAAATGCTCCCATAGTGAATATATTTTAAAAATCCGTGGCTATTTGTCAATATTTCCGGACAGCCTGATGTCAAGAACGGATGCACCGACTTCAATCAGGTAGTCAACCTCGTCAACGACCCAGCCGTGAGTGGTGACATCGTAGTAGCTGAATGCGGATGCCGGCAATGTGAGGACCACCTCACGACTCTCTCCCGGGGCAAGCTCCACTTTGGCATATTCCTTCAGTTCGCGCTGCGGACGGACCACGGAAGGATTCTGAGGCGCAACATACACCTGAGCAACCTCGGAGGCCTTCACCGAACCGGTGTTCTTGAGCGAGAATCTGACTTCAACTCCATTCCCGGCTTTGGAGACCTTCAGGCCGGAATACTCGAAAGTACTGTAGGTCAGTCCATATCCGAACGGATACAAAGGCTGGGAACCGAATTTCTCAATTCCACGGTAGCCCACAAATATACCCTCGGCATAGTCCGCAAAAAGGTAGCGTCCGTGCCTGTCTCTGATGTACCTCGAACCGCTCTTCCCGTAGCAGGAATGGTCAAGAGACCTTGAATGATAGTACGGAGTCGAAGGATTCTTCTCAAGGCTCCCCCAGAAAGTGAACGGAAGACGGCCTGAAGGAGAAACCTTGCCGGTCAGGATGTCAGCAAGGGCCTTTCCGCCTTCCTGCCCGGTGTACCAGGCCATCAGAATCGCATCCACCTTGTCACCCCAGCCTTTCACGTCGATTTCCCCGCCGGAGTAAACCACCACGACAACCTTCTTTCCGCTCTCGCAGGCCCTGCCAAGAAGTGCCAGCTGGTCCTTGTCCAAAGCATAAGTTCTGTCGGAATTTTCCTTTTCCGTCTGAT
>CAMEBJ010000124.1 GCA_945912085.1 uncultured Bacteroidales bacterium
TGAGGACAAGGTTTCCCTCTACAACAAGGCAGTGGAGAAATACTCCAGCGCAACAGCTCAGTACAACATTGCAGTGGTTTACCTGAAAGCAGGCGAGACTGCAAAGGCAAAGAAAGCCCTTGAGAAAGTTGCTGAGAAAGATGCTGACTACAACAACGCAATGGGTGTCGTTGCCCTCCAGGAAGGCAAATATGACGAGGCAGCAAAATGCTTTGCAGCTTCAGGCAGCGAGGCAGCAAAAGAGAACCAGGGAGTGCTTGACATCCTGAACGGGAAATATGCCGATGCAGCAGCCAAACTCGCAAATGCAGAGTGCTGCACAAACAAGGCTCTCGCCCTCATCCTCACCAACAACCTCAACGCAGCTTCTTCAGCAATCAAATGCAACTGCCCTAAGGCAGCCTACCTGAAAGCTGTCATCGCAGCCCGCCAGGGCAAGGCCGATGCAGTCAAGTCAAACCTTGAGACTGCAAAGAAAGACAAAGCCCTTGCAGAGCGCGCAGCAAAAGACATCGAGTTCGCACAGTTCAGATAGTAATTTGCGACATACTTAAAAAGAAGCGGCCCTTTTCACGGACCGCTTCTTCTGTTTTACCCATCCCGGAGGATTTGCCAATCATTTGAAAAGGCCTATTCCAGCCCGCGGGCCCTCAGAAGAGCCTTCGGGTCTGGATCAGAGCCACGGAATCTGCGGTAAAGTGTCATTGGGGACTCGCTGCCACCCTTTTCGAGGATGTTGCGGCGGAATGACATTGAGACCTCACGGTTGAATATACCCTTCTGCCTGAAAAGTTCGAAGGCATCCTTGTCGAGGACCTCCGCCCAGAGATAGCTGTAGTAGCCTGCGCTGTAGCCGCTGTTGAAGATGTGCGCAAAGTAAGTCGTGCGGTAGCGCGGAATGATTTCCTCAATCAGACCCATCTCACGGCACACCTGCTCCTCGAACTTCACCGGGTCAATCACCTTCAGCCCCTCAGCACTCCCGTCCTGGTCTGAAGCTAAAGGGCTGTCCTCAGGGACATCAACGGAGGAGAGTTCGTGCCATTTCATATCGAGAATCGACGCGGCAGCAAGTTCCGTTGTCATAAAGCCCTGGTTGAACTTCGATGCGGCCACGATTCTGTCCACAAGTTCCTGAGGAATCACCTCCCCGGTCTGATAGTGGCGGGCATAGGTTGCGAGCACCTCCGGCTGGAAGGCCCAGTTCTCATTGATCTGCGACGGGAGTTCCACGAAATCCCTTGCCACGGAAGTCCCGCTGACACCCTTGTAGGTACACTGTGAAAGGAGTCCGTGGAGGGCGTGCCCGAACTCGTGGAACATTGTGGACACCTGGTCCAGGGTCAGCAATGACGGAGTGTCCTCGGAAGGTTTGTTGAAATTGCCCACATTAACGATTATTGGCCTGACGTTTACACCGTCCGCATTAATTTCCTGGTTGCGGAAATTGTTCATCCACGCGCCTCCCCTCTTGGTCTGACGAGGGTAATAGTCGGTCAGGAAGATTCCGATGAGGCTTCCGTCCGGGTCGGTCACCCTGAACACCTCAACGTCAGGATGATAACCCTTCACGCTGTCAAGTTTCTCCACATTGATTCCGTAGAGTTTGTGCGCAGTCTCAAAGACACCCTGACGCACATTCTCCATCTTGAAGTAGGGCTTGGTCATTTCCTCGTCGAGGTCGTATTTTCTCTGGCGGACCTTCTCTGCGTAATAGAACCAGTCCCACGGACGGATGGTCTCCCCTGTCGGAACAAGACCGGTCGCAATATCCTCATTCATAATCTCCTGCATCGCAGCAATCTCCTCCCTGGCCTTGTTCACCGCAGGGCGGAAGATGGTCTCCAGAAAAGCGTCCACAGTGGCAGCGTTTTCTGCCATCTTGTCGGCAAGGATGAAATTGGCAGGACAGTCGTAACCAAGGAGGGCGGCCTTTTCGGTGCGGAGTCTCATCACCTCTGTCACAAGTTTCCTGTTGTCATTTTCATTCCCGTTGCGACCCCTTGAAGAATATGCTCTGAACATCTCCTCGCGCCTCTGCCTGTCCTGGCAGGAGGTCATTTCGGAAACATACCCCGAGACTGAAATCCCGAACTCCTTCTGGAATGCATTGTTCTCGGCGAGGAGATTGTTCCCGAAGGCATACTCCAGCGAAGCGAGCTTGCTGTTGATTTCCTTCATCCTTTTCTGGGACTCCTTGTCAAGGGCGATTCCGTTCTTCACGAATGCCCTGTGCATATCCTCCAGTACCATTTCCTGCTCGCGGGTCAGTCCCAACTGGTCCTTCCTGCTGTAAAGGATGTCAACCCTCTCGAAGAGATATGGATTCATAAATATGTTGTCACTATGCTCGGTAATCATCGGAATCACCTTCTCGACTATCTTCTGGAGCGACTCGGTGGCATCCGTTTCAGAGAGATTGAAAAGCACTCCCGTAACCTTCTCCAGAACGGCACCGGAGCGTTCATAGGCCGCCACAGTGTTCTCAAACGTAGGTTCGTCGTTGCGGGCGATAATCTCATCGATTTCCGCCTCCTGAAGCTTGATTCCCAGTTTCACCGCCGGGATGTAATCCTTTTCCTTTATCTGCTCAAACGGAGGAATGCCGTAAGGCGTGTCCCAATCCTGCAGAAACACATTGATATTCTTGCACGAAACCATCACGGTCAACAATAAAATTAATAATCCTGACTTTTTCATATTTCCTTATTCTAATATTTCAATATTGCCATAGTTCAATCAAGAAACTCACAATTGGCAAAAATAATAAATTTCTTATATTTGTAGGATTTATGAATGAAGTAAGGATATATAAAAATTTACAAATTATTTAATATTCCGAAAATATGAAACGAATTGCATTTTTCCTTCTGACCCTGCTTACGGCGCTGACGCTCACGGCAAAAGACCGTTCCTACAAAATTGTTTCCCCGTCCGGGAAGATTGAGGCCGAAATTACTGTCGGCAGTGCGGTAAATTACGGAATCAGCTTCGAGGGGAGGACGGTCCTGGAGCCTTCACCCATTTCGATGGCCCTTTCTGACGGACAGGTCTGGGGCAGGGATCCGAAGATTGCGAAGGTGACACGGGGCAGCAAAGATTCAATTCTGGAGGCTTCGCTATACAAGGCATCCTCAGTCAGGGAGAATTACAACTATCTGACAATCAGCTTCAAGGGAGGATGGTCACTGGAGTTCAGGGTATATGAAGACGCCGTGGCCTACCGTTTTGCAACCACACTTTCCAAACCGTTTGAAATCAGCGGGGAGCAGGTTGCCTACAATTTCCCTCAGGACTGGACCGTCACCCTTCCGTATGTCAAGAAAGGGACTGACGGGAATTTCAGGAGCCAGTTCTTCAATTCTTTTGAAAATCTTTACACCGTGGCCCCGATTTCCGGGCTCAATCAGGGGAGACTTGCCTTTCTGCCGCTTCTGGTGGATGCCGGAGAGGGAGTGAAAATCTGCATAGCGGACGTCAACCTGAATGGTTACCCGGGGATGTACCTGCACAAGGGAGATGCGGCAAATTCGCTTGAAGCCGTGTTCGCTCCTTGCCCCAAGACTGTCGTTGACGGAGGTTACAACAACATCCAGGGTAAGGTCAATGAATATGAGGACTTCCTTGTGGCAGTGGATGCACCGAGGACTTTCCCGTGGAGGGCTGCCGTCATCGGAACCGACATCCAGATTGCACAGAGCGATGCAGGATGGCTTCTGGCCGAGCCTTCGCGCATTGAGGATGTCTCCTGGATCAAACCCGGCAAGGTAGCCTGGGACTGGTGGAACGACTGGAATCTCTACGGAGTGGACTTCAAGGCGGGCATCAACACGCAGACCTACAAATATTACATTGATTTTGCATCGTCCAACGGCATTGAATACGTGATTCTTGATGACGGCTGGGCTGTCGGCAAGGGAGAGGACCTCCTGAAGATCAATCCGGAAATTGACATGAAGGGAATCGTGGACTATGCCGCATCGAAGAATGTCGGGATAATACTGTGGGCAGGATATGCCGCATTTGAAAGGGATATGGAGAATGTCTGCCGCCATTACGCTGAAATGGGCGTGAAGGGATTCAAGGTGGACTTTATGGACAGGGACGACTGTCTGATGACCGGTTTCAATTACCGTGCGGCGGAGACTGCAGCAAAGTACGGACTTGTGCTTGATCTGCACGGGACCCACAAGCCGGCAGGAATCACAAGGACCTGGCCGAATGTCCTAAACGTTGAGGGCGTACATGGCCTGGAGACGATGAAATGGAGCAAGGCGGATGTGGACCAGATGAAATACGACGTCACCCTGCCTTTCGCAAGACTGGTGTCCGGACCTATGGACTACACCCAGGGGGCGATGCTCAATGCTTCCCGCAATGCCTACCGGGCAAATTACAGCGAGCCTATGAGCCAGGGAACCAGATGCCACCAGCTGGCTCTGTATATGGTGTTCGATTCTCCTCTGAACATGCTTTGCGACTCTCCTTCAAACTATCTGCGCGAGAAAGAGTCCACGGAGTTCATCGCAGGGGTGCCGACTGTCTGGGATGAGACTAGGGTTCTTGCTGCAGAGGTCGGAGAGTACATCGTGACGGCGCGCCGAAGCGGAAACACCTGGTACATCGGAGGAATCACCTGCTGGACACCGCGCTACCTTGAAATTGACCTGTCATTCCTCGGAAAGGAATGCCGGGCAGTCATTTTCA
>CAMEBJ010000125.1 GCA_945912085.1 uncultured Bacteroidales bacterium
AGGGCTTGTATCTTTCCTGAATGTAGTAACAGTCACGCTCCCCGATCGGGGGTATCTCAATAATCAGATTTCCCATATCCCGGACACCTAATCAATTGCCTCCAGATGGAGAACCCTGCTGGACCAGTCGAAAGCCTGGATTTGCGGGGAACGGTGATTGTAAGGGATTTCCAGACCGTTCTCCATCAGGAAACGGCCGCTGAAACTCCTGCCCTCGAAGCCCAGGGGCTTTGCGTCAATGCGGTTCAGTTCGTTCACCCTATACATCCTGTCCGGGTCAAGTCCGGCCATCCTGACGCGAGGGAAATGCTCATCGTACATCTTCTCGGTTTTCCACCAGAAGAAGACCGCCTCTCTCTTGTCTGCAGAACAGTACATCAGTGAGGCCATATTTTTCCCTTCGTAAGGAGAGACAAGACGGTAGATGTCCCCGAACTGGACGACCGGACGGATTTTCTTGTAATCGGCTATTGCCTTGCGGCACAGGTCCTTCTCCTGGTCGGTCATATTCTTCGGCTGGATTTCCATTCCCAGACGGCCGCTCATCGCCACGTCAATCCTGTACTTGAGGGAGGTGACGCGGTTGGTCTGGTGGTTCGGAACGGCACTGATGTGGGACGCCATCGCGATTGCCGGGAAGAAATAGGATGTGCCCCACTGCATATAGATTCTCTGGAGGGCATCCGTGTTGTCACTTACCCAGAATTCGTCGAACCAGGGCAGGACTCCCCAGCTGGCCCTTCCTCCACCTGAAGCACAGGCCTGGATGGTCAGGTCCGGATACTTCGCCCGGATGCGCTCGCAAACTTTGGCGAAACCGCGGTGGTACTCTATGTAAAGATGGCTCTGGCGGTCATTCGGGAGATACTGAGAGCCGTGATTGCGGACAGCCATATTCGCATCCCATTTGATGTAGTCGATGTCCGGATTCTCTGTCATCAGGTCGTCCACGACCTTGAACACGAAGTCCTGAACCTGAGGATTGGCAAGGTCCAGCACCAGCTGAGTGCCTCCCCTTCCGTAAACAGGCTCACGCTGCGGAGCCTTCAGGATCCAGTCAGGATGTTTCTCGTAGAGTTCGCTCGGGGAGTTGGTCATCTCCGGTTCAATCCAGATTCCGAATTTTATTCCCTTGTCAGAAGCCATCTTCACAAGTGAAGCCACTCCTCCCGGGAGCTTGTTCCTGTCAACGGTCCAGTCTCCCAGGCCCGCCTTGTCGTTGACTCTCGGATGTTTCTGCCCGAACCAGCCGTCGTCCATCACGAAAAGTTCGCCTCCCATAGAAGCAATGTCATCCATCATCTGTCCCATACCGGCCTCGTTGATGTTGAAATAGACACCTTCCCAGCTGTTCAGCAGGATTTTGCGTTCCCGGTCACCGTGGCAAAGCATATATTTGCGACCCCAGCGATGGAAATTGCGGCTGGCCCCGCTCAATCCCTCAGGGGAGTAGGTCAGGGCCATTTTCGGAGTAGTGAATATTTCCTTCGGCTGAAGATAATACTGGGAATTGTCAGGGCAGATTCCGGCATAGAACTCGTGATAGTCAGATGCACAGGTGTTGAAGCGGAGCTGATAGTTGCCGCTGTAGCACAGAGCCGCCCCGATTACCCTTCCGTCATTCTCGCGCGATTTTCCATCGAGGGAAATCATCACCTCGGCGTGCTCGGTCTGGGCATTCCTGACACCGTCCTTGTTCTGGATAATCTTGATACCCCTCTCGAGTTTCTCCTCTGCAACCCTTCCCTCATTGGCCCAGCTTCCGTAGAGATGACTCACCCAGACATCCCCGCAGCGCACCGGCAGGCAGGCCGAGTCAAAACGGGTCAGGGTCACCGTCTTCTTCTCACCGTTTTCGATTTCAGTCCAGGTCTCGATCATATCCACGTCCCGGTAAGCCCTGTAGCAGACAGTGACTGTCAGCGGATAGACAGTGTCTTTCAGCAGGATGCGCGTAACGACAGCATTCTCCTCCTGAATCGTCGAGACATCTTCGGTCTTCAGGACGGTTGACATATTACCGTCGGAATGGGTCAGCGACAGACAGAATTCCCTGGTGCATTCAAGTCCGTAGGCAGGATATATTTCCTGACGGGACACACCTGAAGCCTTGAGTGAGGCGAAATCAGCCTCGGAAAGCCGGCCTCCGAAATAGAGATAGGCGGCATTTTTGCCTTTTTCGGCACTGATGACCAGCGAAGTGTTTGGGGTGGTGATATGAACCTGTGCTAGGGCTCCGACCGATGCCAGAAGCGCAGCGAAGATGATGTAAAACCGTTTCATATATATTCAACATTTCAAAATCCTTCAAATTTACGAAGATTTTTCAATATTCCTTACATATATGAATCTTTGCTGGACCATAGCCGACAAATATCATTTGGACTCTTTGGAAGACAGTTACAATGAAAGAAAGGGAAGCAGACATCCTGTCTCGAAGCATTGGCGCAACTACAGCCGGATCATCTCGAACTGCTCCGGGGAGGTGTCGAGAGGAATGCTGCGGTATTTGACCTTGGCGAAATTGACTGAGCAGAGGTCAAAGCAGCGGATGCGGGAGTTGTCCATCGTCCTGTAGTAGAATTTCAGGGAAGTCAGATCGCTTGCTGCGGTAAACTGCGTGGATGTGATCATTTCCTTGCCGGCAGGAAGGGTGCCGGACTCCCTTACAATGCCGATTGGGATGACCATTGCCTCAAGGATTTTGAAAGACTGAAGAACGGCATCGGTCCCACTCTCCGGGACGGGAGCCGTCATTTTGTAAACCGCTGTGCGGACAAATCTGGAAGGGGATGTCGGGTCACCGGGCAGGCCGAGCATACCGGAACCTCCGCTGAGAGCCTTCACCGACATTTCCTCCGGAGCACCCTTCCAGACCTCTCCAGGGGCATTCCCCTGCCTGAGATTCACATAATTGCCCAGATTGGTCATCTGCCAGTCAAATCCGGGAGCATTGGTCAGCACCCCGACATAGTTTTCATAGACATTCGGCTGACCGTCAACGATTTCCAACACAACCTGAGCACCTGTCCTGTCCGCAAAGCGCCAGTGCACTGCCCCGACATTCCTGTCCAATCCCACGACATTGACATCCCAGATGGCATTCACCACCTCCTCTACAGTCGAAAATGAAGAAAGCGCCCAGGCAACGACCTGAAAATCACAGAGAGTGCTCTCCCTCTGGTCCGGATTGAAATCTGAATAGGAGCCATAGCCCGGGAAAAAGAAAAGGCCCGCATTCAAGCCTTTTTCGTTCAGACCCTCGACGACAAGTTCATCGGCCATCACCCTGACCCCGACAAAACCGTACCTGGATGTGAACTGCATTCCGTCAGTGCCGTCCGGAGTGAAAGAAACAAAACGGTGACCCCTCGGGACCACCACATAGCGGCTGTCAAGACGTTCCGCCGCCCATTCAATGGAACGGGCCGTCACCACGGACCCGTCAGAAGCATTAAAGGAGATTCCCGTGCAGGCCAGAGACCCGGCAGAGGGCAACAAAAAAGCGGCAAGGGCCGCCAAGGCCGTCACCGCAAAGCGCAAGTAATTATTGTTCCGTAACATAACACAAGGTTTTTGTCAACCTTGTATTTGCCAATTCTATGCCGCAGGGAATCACCCTCTATGCCTTCTTTTCCTCAGGATTCTTCTTCAGAGTCTCGTAGAACCAGGAGCCCGCTCCCGCCAGCAGCATAGTGACCGACTGGGACTCGTGGGAGAGGGTGGCAAAAACAATCCCGAGTTCGAACGGAATGCCGTAAATCGTGGAAAGGGCAAGCGAAACAATGAAATGGAATGCCCCGAACCCGCCCGGCACAGGCACCAGCCAGCCCAGACTTCCGGCAATCATCAGAAACAGCGCATCCACGACATTCAGGGTGTCAAGATCGGGTATGGCCCACATTGTCAGCACGGCCATTGCCCAGTAACAGAGCCAGACTGCAAGTGTGTAGGCAAAGAATCGCCATTTGTGCTCCATCCGGAACGCGCTTGTGAAACCGTTGGCCAGCCCCTGTGCCAGTGACCAGATTTTCGCAGCGGCACCACTGCGTTTCCTGCAGGCATATATGCCCCAGATGCACAGGCCCGACAGCAGCACAAGGAGCGCTACAATCCACCAGAGGCTGAAACTCAGCCTTTCGGAAAGGGGTTCCCACATTTTCGTGACGAAAAAAGTGCCGAAACGCTCCCAGCGGAATATCAGTAGGGCGGCAAGGAAGATGAACATCGAAAGAAGGTCCCATCCCCTTTCAAGCACCACAGTCCCGAGCACTTTGTCGTAGGTCGCACTCTTCGAGCGGCGGCTGATAACCCCGCAGCGGACAAATTCCCCGATTCTCGGGAACACGAAGTTCGCTATATAGCCTATATTCACTGCATTGAAGGTCGTGGCACGACTCATTCCGGGATCGATGGGAAGGATGATTCCGCGCCAGCGAAGTCCCCTGAGCCAGAACGCGAGCACACTCACCGCCATCGAAAGGACGATGAACTCCCAGCGGCAGGAAGTCAACGCATCGAGAAATTCGCGCCACTCCACGCCACGGAACGAGAAATAGAGCAGGAGAGCGGCTACGGCAAGGGATATTATGTATTTTAATGTGTCTTTTATTCTTTTATTCATATTCATATATGTTCAGATTCCCGATCAGGTCGGGAATGACGGTCGGTTGTTCCGGTCGGGAATGACGGTCATATTTACCA
>CAMEBJ010000126.1 GCA_945912085.1 uncultured Bacteroidales bacterium
GCGCACTACCCTGCCACAGAGTGCCTTGTAGAGGGGTGTCCTGCGCTTTGTCCCTTTCGGGTTGTCATTGTGATGATGTATTATATGGACGGGATTTCCGCAGTAGGCATCAGGGATTCATAAGGTCCTTGTTGACGAAGCCTATTATTTCCTGGATTACTTCGATGGAAGCAAGAGATTTCTTTTTTATGTCACTATTTTCGAGTTCCCCGGAAGCAAGTTCAGCAGCACGGGAGAAGGCATTGATGGCATCTCCAAAACGAGTCTGACGCATAAGGGAAACTCCCAGGTCATACCATTCGGAGGCTGACCCGGGAGTAGTTTCGATATTTTCCTTTTTCATAAAAACTTTCCAGGCGGGTTGAAAGATTCCACACCGGATGGCAGAGATTAAACCAGTCCGGAGAATCCCATAAATGCCATCGCAAGGATACCCGCTGTTACAAGGGCGATTGGAACACCCTTGAAAGCCTTCGGAACATCATTGAGGGCAAGCTGTTCACGCAACCCGGCAAAAAGGGTCATTGCAAGACCGAAGCCAAGGGATGTTGCAAAAGCATAGACAACGGACTCGGCAAGGTTGAGCATATGAGGCTCTCCTCCAAAAGTGAATTCCTTTGTCACGACAATCAGGGCCACACCAAGGACGGCGCAGTTGGTCGTAATCAGAGGGAGGAAGATTCCGAGTGCCTGGTAGAGTGACGGGCTGACCTTCTTGAGGACAATCTCCACCATCTGCACGAGGGCGGCGATTACCAGGATGAATGAGATAGTCTGCATAAAACCGATGCCGAATGGCTCAAGAACATAGTACTGAAGCAGATATGTCACAAGAGTCGCAAGGGTGATCACAAAGCAGACAGCACCGGACATTCCCACTGCCGTGCTGAGTTTGTTTGAAACTCCGAGGAACGGACAGACTCCGAGGAACTGCGAAAGAAGGATGTTGTTTACAAAGATTGCAGATATGATGATTAACAAATATTCCATATTCTTTCCTCCTTATTTCTTGGTTGTCAATTTCTTGAAAAGAACGATCAGATAACCCAGGGCAATGAAGGCTCCCGGAGCGAGGACAAAGCAAAGGATTCCGTCACCCGGAACAAGCTTGAATCCGAAAGCGGAACCGCTGCCGAGAAGTTCACGGACAAGACCTAGAACAGTGAGTGAGCAGGTGAAGCCCAGACCGATTCCCAGACCGTCGAGGGCAGAATCAATCACACCGTTTTTGTTTGCAAATGCCTCCGCACGGCCGAGAACGATGCAGTTCACGACAATCAGCGGAATGAACAGACCCAGAGTCTCGTACATAGCAGGAGTGTAAGCCTGCATAATGAACTGGAGAAGGGTAACGAATGTCGCAATGACAACGATGTAGGAAGGAATGCGCACCTTGTCAGGAATGAACCTTGCAATGGCCGAGATTGCCATATTTGAAAGGACAAGCACGAACATTGTCGCAAGACCCATACTCATTCCGTTGATAGCGGAAGTCGTGGTGGCCAGAGTAGGACACATTCCCAGAAGAAGAACGAAAGTCGGGTTCTCCTTAATCAGGCCTTTGGTTATGAGTTGAAATTTTCCCATTTGTTTTCCTCCTTATTTAGATTTCTCGACTTCGCCCGAAATGACAGTGTAGGCAGAGACGGCAGCAACAAGAGCATCACAGTAGGCTCGGGATGTGATGGTCGAAGCGGTGATTGCATCGACGTCTCCCCTGTCCTTCTTTACGGAAAGTGTCTTCACCGACGGGTCAAAACCCTTGAACTGGTCGGCAAAAGAAGCATCGGTACATTTAGCACCCAGACCCGGAGTCTCGCTGTGGGAGAGCACTGAAGTGTTGTAAATCACCCCGTCCGGAGTCATTCCGACCATTACGCTGAGTCTTCCTCCGAAACCGGAAGATGCAGTCTCGATTGCATATCCGACCAACTGGCCTTCCCTGGTCACAGTGTAGTACTTGTAGGTCTTGCCCTCAACCTCGACTGTGGCTTCGACAGGAGTTGAATCGAATTCCGGAACCACCTGGGAGATGGCCCTGTTCAGTTTTGCCTGGGCAGCAGCTCTCACAGGCTCGGCTGTCAGAACATAGACAGCAGCAAGCAGAGCCGAGCAGACCAGACAAATCAGGCTCAGGCAAAGAACCATATTCTTGAATGAAGATTTTACTGCCATATCATTACCTCCCGAATTTTTTGCTTTTACAGAATTTGTTGATGAGCGGAACAGTGGCGTTCATAATCAGGATTGCGAAGGACATTCCCTCAGGATATGAGCCGAAGTACCTGATGAGCATCGTTATCAGACCGATGCCCACACCGAAGATGATGCCACCCTTTGCAGACATAGGTGAAGTCACGTAGTCGGTTGCCATAAAGACTGAACCCAGAAGCATACCACCGGTCAGAAGGTTGAAGATCGGGTCGGTGTACTGTGAAGGATCAATCAGCCACATAATTCCGGAGAACACAATCACGGTCAACCAGATGGAGAGGGTGATGTGCGGACGGATCACCTTGCGGGCAAGCAGATAGACAAAGCCTGCAAGAATTGCCAGGGCGGAAAGTTCTCCGGCAGATCCTCCAATATTCAAAAGGAGGGTGCTGAGATAGGATGTTCCTTCAAGAGCCTCTATGCCACCTTCCTTGACCATTCCAAGGAGGGTCGAACCCGTGGAAGCATCGACACCCGGGATGAAACCCTTGACGGGCGCCCAATTGGTCATTGCCACCGGGAATGAGATGAGAAGGAACACACGGCCGACGAGAGCCGGGTTGAAGACATTCTGGCCAAGACCTCCGAAAGTCATCTTCGCAACGCCGATTGCGACAATTGCGCCGACAACAACCATCCACCACGGGGAGGTGGCAGGGAGGTTGAGTGCAAGAAGCACTCCGGTCACCGCTGCAGACCAGTCACACAGGGTGTTTGGTTTCTTCAGGAGGAACCTGGTAATCAGGTACTCCATCAACAGACAGGAAACCACGCTGACTGCCAGCACCATAACCTCGGACCATCCGTAGAAGAGGATGGAGACGATCACGGTCGGAAGCAGCGCTATCACTACGTCCCTCATCAAAGACGTCGTGGATGTCTTGGAATGAATGTGAGGTGACGGTGAAATCAACAGTTTGTTCATATTCCGTTAATATTTTTAATTCGACTTAGTTCTTTGCGGCATCCGGTTTTTTCGCAGCCTCGGCGGCCGGTGCAACTGCGGCAGCCTTCGCAGCCTCAGCAGCCTTTGCAGCCTCAGCAGCAGCCCTGGCAGCAGCCTGACGGCCCCTGATGATCTTGATGACATCACCTTTGGCAATCCTGATGACATCCAAAAGAGGAATGTTGGCAGGACAGGTGTAGAGGCAGCATCCGCACTCGATGCAGTCGTGAACGGCATTTGCCTCCAGTTCATCCATCATCTTGTTCTTCGCCAGCTTGTTCAGAAGGAACGGCTCCAGACCCATCGGGCAGGCATCAGCGCATTTCCCGCAGCGGATACAGTTGCTCTGCTCCTTGCGGACGGTCTGCTCTGCGGTGAGGAAAAGCAGGGATGAGGAGCCCTTGACGGTTGTTGCGTCGAGGTTCACTATGGCCTTGCCCATCATCGGACCTCCGCTGACAATCTTCACGGCCTGCTCCGGAACACCTCCCATCTTCTCGATGATGAAAGAAAGGGGCACACCGATGCGGAAGAGATAGTTGTGCTGCCTTTCCATAGGGAGGCAATCTCCAGTCACTGTGAGAGTGTTGGTAATCAGAGGTCTGTTCTTCTGGACAGCCTCATAGACAGCAAGGGAAGTAGCCACGTTCTGGACAACGGCACCCACATCTATCGGCAGGCCCATTGACTTGACCTGACGGTGCATAACAGCATCGATGAGCTGCTTTTCACCGCCCTGAGGATATTTCTTCTTGAGAACCATCACGCTGATTCCGTCATAGCCTTTTGCATCCTTCTGGAGTTCAGCCAGAGCCGACTTCATTGCTGCGATGGCCTCAGGCTTGTTCTCCTCAATGCCGATAACGGCAGGACAGCCGCCCAGTACATATTTCATAATTGCAGCACCGATCACAATCTCCTTGCTGCGCTCGATCATTATCCTGTTGTCGGAAGTGAGGTAAGGCTCACACTCTGCTCCGTTGAGAATCAGGCAGTCAGCCTTCTTGCCGGGAGGCGGACAGAGTTTCACGTGTGCTGGGAAGGTCGCTCCACCCAGACCCACGACACCGTTCATCTTGATTCTGTCGAGGATTGCCTTGGTGTCCTGCGGAATTTCAGTGACGAGAGTGTCGGAAAGGTCAATCCCCTCTGCCCACTCGTCGCCCTCAACCGCTATTTCAACGTGAGTTACATTCCAGCCGGCAAGGTCCTTGCGCGGACCGATGGACTTGACCGTTCCGGAAACCGATGAATGAACGTAAGCGGAGATGAAGCCGCCCGGCTCACCGATGACCTGTCCGACCTTCACCTTGTCACCTACGGCGACCACCGGTGTAGCCATCGCTCCAAGATGCTGGAGCATTGAGATATAAACTGTCTGAGGAACCGGAAGGACCTCAATGGTGCATCCTGAGGAAATCTTGCTGTCATTAGGATGCACACCACCTATTGAGAAAGTCTTTTTCATTTCTGATCCTCCTTTGTTTCAACGGTTTTCTTTTCTGATGCCGG
>CAMEBJ010000127.1 GCA_945912085.1 uncultured Bacteroidales bacterium
TGTCCAGCTCCCTCATAAAACTCCTTGCATTGAATGCCAGGGCGTCCATCCCTTTCTTGAACTTGTCCAGTTCCTCGATCACGGCCGAGGGAATGACTATGTCATTTTCCTGAAAATACCTTATGCACTTGAAGTCGTGCAGGATGATATTGGTGTCAAGGACAAATATTTTGCTCATTGTGTTATATAATATATGTGGTCTTGATTCATATAGTCCGGGTTCAGTCTTCCCCTTCGGACGATAGTCCGTTCATCAGCGACGCGAGGATGGAGGAAAGCCCGGTCCGCCCTTTCCGGGAGGGACTTATTCCCGGATTCTGCCCCGATGCGACGGTCGCAGGATGTCCGAGAGGGTAGTAGGCGATGTCCTGGAGGAGGAACTGGCTGTCCACATAGTCAAAATCGCTGTCCCTGACCTGAATGACGGCTCCCGGCGTTTCCGCAAAGAGGATTCTCACCGGGTCGTCTTCGAGACAGGCCTTCCCGATTCCGCTCAGGTCAGTCTCCATCCGGGCATTCTCTCCGAGCATCAATGTCAGCGCCCTTGCGAGACCTCCTCTTGAGACTGTCCTGCCGCAGACCACCACACCGTCTTCCGCCAGTTCCCGCATCACCTCGTAGCAATCCATAAAATAATCCGGGTCCAGAATCTCCGGCCCGGTCTCGTTCCCCTTGCCCAGCACTCCGGCCAGCAGGGAACCTCCCAGCCTGTGCGGGCAGGTGTCGAACGGGACATATATTATCCAGCTGGAGGTGTCGACGTCCTTCCCGAGAGAATCCGGGCAGAGCCTTCCGCAGTCCTCCACATCCGTCCTGAAGACAGCCTCGTGGCATCCTCCGCCGGTGAGGATTGAAAGTCTGGAAATTCTCACCCCGAGGTCGTAGATGTACTGCGCCGCGGAAACCGTTGACATATAGAATGCCGACATATTCCCGACAGGCTCCGTGTCCCATTTCCAGGATGCTTCCAACTTGATGTCTTCAAGAAAGAACTCTCCCTTTTTCCAGAGAGTGTCAATCAGGGCCCTTGCAACCTTGATTCTCGTCGATGACCTTGGATGGGTCAGGTTGACGGAATCCCGCTCGTCGGAAGCTGAGGCCACTTTCACGATGTACTGCCCGACGTCCTCCCCCCTGTAGGAGAAACGCTCCGGTGCAGGGTCAATCGGCTCATCAATCACAATGTCCCTCTGCTTTCCGCCAGTTTCCGGGACCTCCTTCCTGTACCTTTCAAGAAAATCCTCCCACGCTCCCTGACACATACAATCCCTCAGGGAATCCGCCGGAGTTGTGTCCATCTGGGTCCCGTCAATGATATAATCTGAAAAAACCGGGTCTGCTTTTCCGTTCATAAGTTCATATCTCAAACTCACAAAAATATTAAATATTCTTCAGAACATAAAGGAATATTCCAAAATCATTGCATACTTTTGCCGTGGATTTTCAGCGTTGGCAGAATATGAAATACAGCGAAGAAGAATACGAAAATATGCTCAGCCGCCTTTTCGCGCGGTTCCCATCTTTCCAGAACGCAGGGGCCTCCGCCTACAAGCCGGGCCTAGCAAATATGCAGATGTTCGACCAGCTCCTGGGCTGTCCCCACCGGAAATATCCCACCGTACATGTGGCGGGAACCAACGGAAAGGGCTCAGTCTCAAATATGCTTGCATCGGTTTTCTCATCTCTCGGACTCAGGACGGCTCTGTACACGTCTCCTCATCTTTACGATTTCCGCGAGAGAATGAGAATCGCCTCAGCAGACGGGGTGCGCTATGTCCCGAAGGAATTTGTCTGGGATTTCGTGCAGAAATGGGGCGAGACCTTCGACCATCTTGACCTTTCTTTCTTTGAAATCACCACTGCGATGGCATTTGCGTGGTTTGCCTCCGAAGATGTGGACGTGGCGGTGATAGAGACAGGTCTTGGAGGCAGGCTCGACAGTACGAACATCATCACTCCGCAGCTGAGTGTCATCACCAACATAGGCTTGGACCACTGTTCATTCCTGGGCGACACCCTCGGAGAAATCGCCTTTGAAAAAGCTGGAATCATCAAACCGGAAATCCCTGTGGTGGTGGGGGAGAGCTCTCCGGAGACAGATGTGGTTTTTGAACGCAAAGTGTTATATACCAATCTCCCGGAGGCTGCATATATGGGGGACCGTGCAAAAATAATGTCCCTTCTGACTTTTGCTGACAAGATTGAACCGAGGCTGTGGGACCGCCACGGGGAGATTCTCGGCAGGATGGACCTTCAGGGACCCTGTCAGAGGAAGAACCTCAGGACAGTCCTGGCCGCCATCGACGTTCTCTCCACTGAAGGATTTTTCCACAGGACCGGCATTGCTCCCGGGACGGCAACAGGGAACCTCGCAAGGCCATCTGACGAAACAATTGCAGCCGCCCTTGAGCACACGGCCCGCACAATGGAGTTCCACGGAAGGTGGGAGAAACTTTCGGACACCCCCCTGATCATAGCCGACATCGGCCACAACTCCCACGGTCTGAAACACAACTTCCAGAGGCTTTCAGAGATGATGTCCTCCGGTGAATATGACTCATTGACAATTGTTTATGCCGCAATGGGCGACAAGGACGTGGACAAGATAATGACGATGCTTCCGCCGCAATCCCGCCTGATTTTCGTAACCCCGTCCTCCCACAGGGCAATGAAGGCGGAAGACATATTCAGAAAATATCTCCAGGCTGGCAATGACCCCTCATCCGCCTGCTGCAGCGCAAGCGTTGAGGATGCCGTGCGCCAGGTCGTCTCCCTCGGCCCCCAGGACCTGGTCTATATCGGCGGCAGCACCTACCTCGTTGCCGAGGCTGTGCCGCTGGTCGGGAAGCTTCAGATGTAAAAGGTTTTTACGCCATTGGCAGGTCTTGCAAGGTACGGATTTGGCGATGATGGGTAGTGAATGGATAAAAGGAATGGTGGTCAGAAATTATGAGCCCCCGAAAATCTTATCCATATCTGAAGCAGGTTATTTTTTCTTATTCCTTGACGGCAGGGAAGTGCTTGACCGTTTGTTATTTGTTCTCGTTGCCCAATCAATCGAATCTCGCTATCTTTGCCCTCACAAGTATTTCCACATATGGCAAAGATATACGTAGCAAGCAGCTGGAGGAACAAGTATTATTCCGATGTCGTTGATAGGCTCAGAGAAGCAAGACACGAGGTGTATGATTTTCGTAATCCTCCTCAGGGGACGGGCGGATTCCATTGGTCCGATGTAGATTCGAACTACATGGATTGGAGCGTGGATCAGTATCGTGAAGGAATGAAAAGCCCAAGGGCACAGCAGCAGTTCTCCAACGATATCCAGGCTCTTGAATGGGCTGATACCTGCGTGCTGGTGTTACCTTGTGGTCGCAGTGCCCATACAGAGGCCGGTTGGCTTGCAGGAAAGGGCAAGAGAACCATAGTTTATATACCGGAAATGCAGGAGGCTGAGCTGATGTATATGCTCTTTGACCTCGTTACTGATGATTTGGACGAAGTAGTTTCATTCCTCAAATGACGGAGACAATGGAAGTCACCAATCTGCTCAATATCCACACCAGGGAAGAACTTTATTCCTGGTACTTTGAGAATCACGACAAGGTATCGGATTTCTGGCTTCGCGTCAATCGGGCAAGGGAGCCGTATCCAGATGTTGTCGGCTATGTGGATGCGGTGGAAGTAGCTCTTTGTTTCGGTTTGATTGACAGCACTATGAAACTTATAGATGATGGCAAGCCAATCCAGCACTTCACTCCGAGACGCAAGGGATGCAACTGGTGCCGTCATAATATCGAACGCTGTCGCAGGCTAATTGACATCGGAGAGATGACGCCCGCAGGTCTTTCCGTGCTGCCTGACCTTGATCCAGACCGTTTTGTTTTCGGGCAGTGGGTTATTGATGCCTTGAAGGCTGACCCGATTGTTTGGCAGAACTTCAATTCATTTCCCGGTGCCTACCGGCGAATCAAGGTTGACCGTACACAGTATTACAACAACACAAAGCGTCCGGAGTATGCGTTGCTATGCTTCAGACACTGGTGGATGATTCCCGTAAGGGGAAAATGCAACCTGGCTGGGATGATAGCGGTAAACTGCTCGAATACTGACCAATCGCAGCTTCGGTCAAACCGAAACATTAAACGTTATTCTCTATGCCATCAACCCGTCAAATAGTTTTCCTAAAGAGATCAGGAGTCTTCAAACTTTCGGACGATCTTGAGCAGTTTGGCTTCGATGTCAAGAAAGGGCAGTACTATGTCCGGTTCCGTCAAGGACAGAAAACTTTCCGCTATAATCCCGAAAACGTAGATGTGGCCAAATTTTCGCGCCAATTGGAACCGCCATTCCTAATAAAAAGAAAAACGGACGGGGAAATATACCGTAATGTCCTTGGAGTTAGAGTGTTTGAAGGACGCGAAACCAAAGCGTACAGAATCATTTTTGACAATGGCAATGCCAAGAACTATTCCGCAGAATATATTGACATAGAAGAGCACATAGACGATAAGCGCTCAATTAACGTCTGGGAATATCTCAATGAGGTCGCAAGTTACAACGTCATCCCCGTAAGTGATGACAAAACCGTAAGCCTTGCGGACAAATAC
>CAMEBJ010000128.1 GCA_945912085.1 uncultured Bacteroidales bacterium
GATGTTGTAGGGCATTCTCTTGCTCACTGGATTCATTTTACTTGGGTGGGGAATCCATAGTCATTCCGATTGATGGAAAATGTTCGATATCGCTCTGCATTCCTTTGAGGGATGAGATTCCCGGTCAAGCCGGGAATGACAGAAAGGTCAGGACATCAAGGTCAGGACAGAAAGGTCAAGCCAGGCATAACAAAAGAATCATAGCCGGGCAGGATGTTCTGTAAAAAAGAGATGCCCGGTTAGACCGGGCATGACGTGAATTTTGAACTGAGTAAAAAATCTCAAACCGGGTACGGTGCAACCTCAAACCGAGTACGTCGCAGTCCCGAACCAGCCAGGATCAGTCCTGAATCTTGGATAGTTCCTCGCGGATCTTTGCTTCGATCTCTTCGGCGAGCTCAGTGTTGTCGGTCAGCAGCTGCTTGACGGCCTCGCGTCCCTGGGCGAGTTTTGTCTCACCGTAACTGAACCAGGAACCGCTCTTCTTGATGATGTTCATCTCGACGCCGAGGTCGATGATTTCTCCGATGTGTGAGATGCCCTCTCCGAAGACAATGTCGAATTCTGCCTTCTTGAAAGGAGGGGCCATCTTGTTCTTGACAATCTTCACCCTGGTCCTGTTTCCGAGGGTCTCCTCTCCATCCTTGATCTGGGTGGTCCTGCGGACATCCACGCGCACTGAGGCGTAGAACTTCAGGGCATTTCCTCCAGTGGTGGTCTCAGGATTGCCGAACATCACTCCGATCTTGTCACGCAGCTGGTTGATGAAGATGCAGCAGGTGTTGGTCTTGGAGATGTTCGCTGTGAGTTTCCTCAGGGCCTGGCTCATAAGCCTTGCCTGAAGACCCATCTTTGCGTCTCCCATCTCGCCTTCGATTTCGGCTTTTGGAGTGAGGGCGGCAACGGAGTCGATGACAATGATGTCGATTGCGCCTGACCTGATGAGGTTGTCGGCAATCTCGAGTGCCTGCTCACCGTTGTCCGGCTGGGAAATCAGTAGCGTGTCGAGGTTCACTCCGAGATTCTTTGCGTAAGTCCTATCAAAGGCGTGCTCCGCGTCAATGATGGCAGCAATTCCGCCGGTTTTCTGTGCCTGAGCGATTGCGTGGATGGCAAGGGTGGTCTTACCGCTGGATTCCGGTCCATAGATTTCGATGACCCTTCCACGCGGATATCCGCCGATTCCGAGGGCGTGGTCAAGCGCGATGGAACCGCTCGGGATGACAGATACTTCCCATTTAGGCTGATCCCCCAACTTCATGATCGTGCCTTTCCCGTAATCCTTCTCAATCTTGTCGATGGTTGCCTGGAGAGCCTTCAACTTGGCTGCACCGGCATCCGCACCGATCTTTTCTTCTGCTTCTTTAGCCATAAATGTAATTTTTATAATAAAACAAAAATGCCTTGACGGCAACTCCTTGCAAAGTTATGAAAAAAGCCGATACTCTAAATTTTTTTTCACTATTTTTGCAAGGTTTGCAATATTCACGTTAGATGACAATTTTGCATTGCCGAAGAATATGAAAGAGAGACTCATAGGAAAGAATTTGGATGAATTGCGGGTGGTCGCTGAAGGAGCGGGACTTCCGAAATTTACCGCGTCGCAGATGGCGAGGTGGCTGTACGTGAGGAAGGTAAGGGACATTGACCAGATGACAGACATCTCCAAGTCCGGCAGGGAGAAGCTGAAAGAGAATTACGAAGTGGGAGTGACGGCCTATACTCTTGTCCAGACCTCGAAGGACGGCACCAGAAAATACCTGTTCCCTGTCGGGGACTCTTGTCAGGAAAATATTGCCGAAACTGAAGAGAAGGGTAAATCCCGAAAGCCCGGGGAATTGGAGCCCAGTTCAATCGAGGCGGTGATGATTCCAGACGGCGACAGGGCAACCCTCTGTGTCTCATCCCAGTCAGGATGCAGGATGGGCTGCCGTTTCTGTATGACCGGACGTCAGGGTTTCCACGGCAATCTTTCCGCCGCCGACATCATCTCCCAATTCCTCGCGGTGGATGAAAGCGATGCTCTCACAAACACTGTCTTTATGGGTATGGGCGAGCCTCTGGACAACTACGACAATGTGATGAAAGTCATAGAAATACTGACTGCCCCGTGGGGCTTTGCCTGGAGTCCGAAGCGGATTACCGTCTCGACAATCGGAGTGCTTCCCAAACTGGAACGTTTCTTGAATGAATCAAGATGCCATCTTGCTGTCAGTCTGCACAATCCTTTCCCTGACGAAAGGGCTTCAATGATGCCGGTTGAGAAGGCCTGGCCAATCAAAGATGTGCTGTCACTTATCCGCAGGTATGATTTTACAGGGCAGCGCAGGGTGAGTTTCGAGTACACGATGTTCGGAGGCTTCAATGATGACAAGAGACATGCGGATGCGCTTGTCAGGATGCTCAGGGGGCTGGAATGCCGTGTCAACCTCATCCGCTTCCACAAAATCCCCGACTTCCCTTATGGGACTTCTCCAGACGGCATCATTGAAATATTTCGCCAGCGTCTGAATTCTTCCGGGGTGACGGCAACGGTGAGGGCCTCACGCGGGGAAGACATATTCGCGGCCTGCGGCCTGCTTGCGGGACAGCACAACAACAAGTAATATATCATATAAATATACCTTATATGAACAGGATTCTTGCCATATTTTTAATCTCCGTTGTTGCATATTCCGTTAATGCACAGGAGGTTGTGGTTCCGAAAAGGGAATATTCCGAGATGGACCGCCAGGCGGTGAAGGAAATCCGCTCGAGGCTCGCGAAAATCAGGAAGACCCGTCCGACCGTGGCTCTGGTCCTGAGCGGCGGAGGAGCGAAAGGGGCGGCGCACATCGGTGTACTGAAGTATTTTGAGGAGAAAGGGATTCCGGTGGATGTGGTGATGGGAACGAGTATGGGCGGTCTTGTGGGAGGACTTTACGCCTTGGGTTACAGCGCTGCGCAGATGGATTCCCTCATCAGGACAATAAACTGGCAGACAGCGCTTTCGGACAAGCTTCCGAGGGAAAGCATTTCGTACACTGAGAACAAGTATTCTGAGAAATATCTGGTCAGTTTCCCGTTCTATTATTCCCGGGCCAGGATTGAGGACAAAACTGAGATGGACTTTTCATCTACCGGAAAGGAACATCAAAGGATTGAACTGGGAGCGGACAAGGGCGGTGACAATCTTCTCAGAGACAATCTCCTGGGCAGTCTTCCTTCGGGTTTTGCAAAGGGACAGAATGTGTTCAACATCATCACAAGCCTGACGGTGGGTTACCAGGATTCAACTCTTTTCAGCAGATTCCCGATTCCTTATATGTGCGTGGCGACTGACCTTGTCGAAGGGACGGGAGTTTTTATGTTCTCCGGAAAAATCGCTGAGTCGTTGCGCTCGACTATGTCGATTCCCGGTGTCTTTGCTCCAGTGAAGACCCACGGGATGGTTCTTGTGGACGGCGGTATGAGGGACAATTATCCGATTGCATCGGCCAGGGAGGTCGGGGCGGATATCGTCATCGGGGTGGAACTGGGGGATATCCAGAAGGGATATGACCAGATCAACAACATAGGGGACATTATCAGTCAGGGAATTGATATGCTGGGAAAGCCTTCTGTCGAGAGGAATATCAAGCTTGCCGACCTGAACATCAAACCGAATCTCAGGGAGTACAATATGATGAGTTTTGACCCGGTGAGCATTGACATAATCATCAACAGAGGCTATGAGGCTGCTCTTGCCAATGCCGCAGCCCTGGATTCAATCAAGACTCTGGTCGGGAAGGCGGTCACTGTGCACCACGCTCCCAAGGCTGTCGATGTGAACAAGACTGCGGTGCTGATTGACGGGATTGAAATCCGAGGGGTCCCGGAAAGGGAGGAGAGGATGCTGATGAGCAAAATTAAAATCGGTGCAGGGTCAAGGGTTGACAGGACGGAACTGGAGAAAACCGTCGGAATGATTTACGGGACAAAGTGCTATGACTTCGTTACCTACGAACTTGAGGGTACCGGAGAGCCATTCCATCTGGTAATCAACTGCAAGAAGGGCCCGATTCACCGTTTCGGCCTGGGAATCAGGGCTGATTCGGAGGAAATTGTTGCCGTTCAGGTGAATTTCGGGCTGAATGCGAGACAACTCTACGGATCTACATTCGATTTTACGGGCAGGCTCAGTGCGAACCCCTATCTGGATTTCGTGTATTCCTACGATGGGGTGAAGATTCCGACATTCAATTTCAGGGCTTCCGCACGGTGGATGAACCTGAGTATGCTAGAGGACATAGGACTTTCGCCTACTGACCTGCATCTGAAGTATTTCGAGACTGTTCAGGAGTTCTACATATCGAATCTGAAGTGGTCGCTTCTCGATATAAAGGGAGGATTGAGGAACAGGTATTTCAAGGTCAGGTCCATTCTCTCGGAGGATTTTGCAGTCGGAGAGTACAACCTGAATGCCCTGAACAACGATTACCTGTCGCTGTTTCTGGATGCCAGGGCGGACACTTTCGATGACGGGTACTTCCCTCACAGCGGCTTCACGGCCGGACTTTCCTACGAGTGGGTTTTCAACCGTGCGCCCAACCGTCTGGAGAACTTTCATCTCCTTGGTCTCGC
>CAMEBJ010000129.1 GCA_945912085.1 uncultured Bacteroidales bacterium
TAAAGACTTTGACACCGCCCACACGATGTCCCATATTTTCCAGAACACTGAGGACTTCTTTCGAATTTCTGTTGTTCGCTCCGATGTGGAAGCCGTAATTTGCGTAGCATCTGCCTGCTGCAAGTTCCAGTTTTTCCAAAAGAGCCTTTTCCGACACCGTTGCAGGTGTCGTGTTCGGCATATCTATGAAGGATGTCACTCCTCCGGCGAGAGCCGCTCCGGATTCCGTCTCCAAGTCCGCCTTTTGTGTCAGTCCCGGCTCCCTGAAATGCACGTGCGCGTCTATACCCCCTGCAAGGACATATTTACCTGTCGCACAGACTTTCTCAAAACCCTGATACTCATCCTTTCCAGACAACACCTTACCCAGAATTTCCGGATACGAAGGCTCGTCCTCAAAGACAACTTCCCTGATTCGTTCCCCCTCAATCACAACAAGGGCTGTCCCTGAGCGTTCACCTGTGATGGCAGTTCCTCCGTAAATCGCAAATTTCCCCATTTCCCGACTGTTTTAATTGAATTTGCGGAATCTCATCCGGATTACTCCCCAGAATGCCTCTCCGAAAATACCGCTGCTCATCTTGGAGGTCCCCTCTTTCCTGTTGATGAAGATGACCGGCACTTCGGTGATCTTGAATCCGAGCTTGTATGCAGTGTACTTCATCTCGATTTGGAAACCATATCCCTTCATCCTCACACCGTCAAGGTTGATTCTCTCCAGAACTTTCCTGCGGTAGCATTTGAAGCCAGCCGTTGTGTCATATACCTTCATTCCGAGTATTGTCCTCGTGTAAACCGATGCGTAGTAGGACATTACGATTCTGCTTATAGGCCAGTTCACCACGCTCACACCGTTGCAGTACCTCGACCCGATGGCAAGGTCCGCCCCTCCCTGCGTACAAGCCTCCAGCAGTCGCGGGAGGTCGGAGGGATTGTGTGAGAAGTCAGCATCCATCTCGAAAACATAGTCGTAGCCATTCTTGAGTGCCCACTTGAATCCGGTGATATAGGCTGTGCCAAGTCCCAGCTTGCCGCTTCTCTCTATGAGGAAAAGCCTGTCGGGGAATTCTTTCTGAAGGTCCTTTACGATTGCACCTGTCCCGTCCGGAGAACCATCATCGATGACAAGTATGTGGTAGTCTCCTTCAAGGGAGAACACCGCCCTTGTGATTTTTGCAATGTTCTCCTTTTCATTGTAGGTAGGTATTATGACGATTTTTTTCTCCATAATAAAGTTACCCAAGTTCATATTTACTTGTTGCCTGTCTCCCTGAGCATCTCTTCCACGGCTGCCTCCAACTGCTTGTCCTCTCCGTTAAGAACAGAGGCCGGGTCGTTGTAAACGAGGATGTCTGGCTCGACCTGGAGATTCTCGAGGTAACGTCCCTCTTTAAGGCCGACGGAACCTACCTGCGGAATGCCGAAAACAAGGGTCGGGTCAATCTGGCTTTCCCACCAGACTGCCGTCATCGTTCCCGGAACAGGAGCTCCGATGAGTTTGCCAATCCCGAGGGTCTTGTAAACGTAAGGGAATCCGGATGCGTCGGAATAGTTGTCCTCACCGATGAGTACGCAGGACGGTTTCGTCCATTTCGAATATGGCTCAGTGCTGATGTACTGTCCCCTCGGCTCAAAATTGATATAGGCCTTTCCTGAAAGCAGGGTGACCAGATCGTCGTGAAGCCATCCGCCTCCGTTGTGCCTTGTGTCAACTATGACGGCATCGCAGGTGCGGTACTTGCCCAGAAGCTTGGAGTAAGCCTCACGGAAACTTTCTGAATCCATTCCGGCGATGTGGATGTAGCCAACCTTTCCGCCTGAAAGCCTTGCAACAGTCTCCTCATTTCGCCTCACCCATCTCTTGTAGAGCAGGTCGGAGTCAGAACGGACAGGTTCCACCCACAATTCCACAGGTTTCTTGCCCTTCTTGCTGACGGTCAGGAGCATCTTTTCGCCTGCTTTGTCCACGAACAGTCCGTACCAGCTTTCACCAGCCTTTACCGGAGTGCCGTTGACAGAGGTAATGACATCACCGGCTTGTATTTCAGGATCAGCTTCGGCAATCACGCCGCCTTTGAGGACTTCCTTGATTTTCAATCCGTCACCGGTATATTCATCATCGTAGATTACCCCGAGAGTGCTGAATGGAACGCCTCCAAGAGGGTAATATCTTGCGCCTGTGTGAGATCCGTTGAGCTCACCGAGCATCTCGGAAAGCATTTCCTGGAAATCAAAATGGTTGTCGATATACGGCAGGAAACGTGAATATGCCTTTCTGTAGCCATCCCAGTCAATCCCGTGGATTTCAGGGTCATAGAACTTCTCGTCCACCTGTTTCCAAATGTGGTTGAAGATATATTCCCTCTCCAGTTGCGGTCTGTAATCGTATTCTCCCTTGAAAGAAATGGATTTCCTGGATCCGGACTTCACATCGATTCTGGAAACTCCTGCGCGGCTCAGCATATAGATGTATTTGCCGTCGCGAGAAGGTTGCATATATCCGGTGGCATTTTTTTCGACAACTTTGATGGAATTTTCCTTTGTGTCAAGAACGCAGAGGTCGAAGGACTTCTCAAGTCTCACAATGTAGTACAGCTTGCTGCCGTCATCGGTCAGATAGCAGTCCCTCATCATTCCTGAAAGTCTTGTCAGACGAATTGTCCTGTCGATGCGGTTCTCAAGGTCGAGCTTCAGCTTTTCCTCTTTCTTCTCGACTTTCGCCGAATCCTTCTTCTCTTCCTTCTTCTCTTCCTTTTCCGGGGCAAGCATTTTCTTCATTTCTGCATCTTCCTTGTCTTCAAGGAATTCCTTGTAGGCCTTCGCATCGAAGAACATCACATAGACATCACTCTCGGAGCCCCAGCTCCCGTGACTTCTGTAGCCGTTCTTGTCTGACATCCAGGTCATTGCCTTTCCTTTCATCGCCCATCTGAAGTTTGAGTCGGTGTAGCCGCTCTCGGTCAGGTTGGTGATTTCCCCGGTTTCAATGTTGATTAGGGCTATGTCCTCGTTGTTCCAACCGCCGTTAGCCTGGTAGTTGCAGAGAATCCAGCGGCTGTCCGGACTCCATTCAAAGGATTGGTCACCGTCTGTGTATGAGTAATTTATCCCTTTGAGCAGAGACTTTTCCTTTCCGTTCTTGATGTTTTTGATGACGATTTCCGTCCTGTCCCTGAGGAATGCGAGCCATTCTCCGTCAGGCGAAACGCTCGGCTGGAAGCAGGTCTGGTCAGGGGAGGTGATCATCTTTTCCTCCATCTTAACGGAATATGTAAAATATTTGTCATCTTTCTCAGTCAGCGAAGTGGCATATATACCCCAGTGCCCGTTCCTCTCGGCTGCGTAGTAAAGAGTCCTGCCGTCCTTGCTGAAGGACACGCCCCTTTCCTGCTGCGGAGTGTCCGTGATTCTCTTTGTTGTTCTGTAGTCAATGGATGTGACAAAGACCTCGCCCCTTGCCACAATGGCTATTTCCTTGCCGTTCGGGGATGCATCGATGGCGGTTATGCCCATTGATACGCTGGTCCTGTTCAGAGTCCTCTCATTCCTGTCCTTGGCAATTTCGATGTCGATTTTCTGCGGCTGGGCACCCTCTTTCACGGTGTAAAGTTCACCGTCGTAGGAATATGCGAGGGTGCCGTCATCGGACAGTGACACATATCTCACCGGATGAGTCTTGTGGAATGTCACCTGAGTCACGGTTTTCGGGTCGCTGATGCTGCTCCGGTAAATATTGAATGAACCGTTGCGCTCGCTGATGTAGTAGTATGTCTTCCCATCGGCAGCGAACAGAGGGTTTCTGTCCTCTCCTTCGAAATCAGTGAGTTTCGTGAAGGTCCCGTTGCCGTTGATGTTCAGGTTGCCGACTTCCTTTTTGGTGATGGCCCCTGGAGCGTACATCCAGATGTCTCTCGTGACGGATGAGGTGTGGTGTTTCCTGAGAGGATCTTCATATCCTTTGATGTCTTCGTAAAGGACGACTCCGTCTGCGTTCATTGTCAGAGCTGCCATCGGCAGGGAAGTAACCCTCCTTGGTCTTCCCCCTTCAGGACTGACCTCGTAAATCTGTGCGGAACCCGGGAAACCACTGTAGGTCTCATCCTGCTGGATGTTTGCTGAAAAGATGACTCTGCCGTCTGGAAGGACTGCCAGGGGAGTCTCCTGTCCCGGGTAATCGGTAATCTGCCTCGGTTCTCCGCCTGTGGCCCTGGTAATGAAAATATCCTTGCTCTTTTCCCTTCTTGAGCTGAAAACTATGGATTTGCTGTCCGGAGTCCAGATAGGGTCTGACTCGTAGGCCGGATTTGTTGTCAGCTGGAATGCCCTTCCTCCTTTTGCACTGACAACGAAAATGTCACCCTGATAGCTGAATGCCACATTCTTCCCGTCGGGTGAAATGGCTGAATGCCTTAACCACAAAGGTGAATCATCTGCTGCTGACAGACTGGTTGCCGAAATGCCGGAAGCCAGAATGAGCAATGAGATTGCTTTGACTGTTCTGTTCATTATATGTTCTGTTTTTTAAATAGTCCAAACTGCAAATATAGTAAGGAATCTTCAAAAAATAACCAGCATCATCTATGAATAATCTTTCCGGAACAT
>CAMEBJ010000130.1 GCA_945912085.1 uncultured Bacteroidales bacterium
GGGAGAAGATGGCCAACATACCCAGGATCTGGGCACCCGCCTGTACCAGGGCGTCAGCTGCTCCCAGACTGCGCATTCCCGTCGAGATAAGGTCCTCAACGACAACGACCGTGGAACCCGGCTCGAGTATGCCTTCTATCTGGGAACCTGTTCCGTGGTCCTTCGGTTTCGGCCTGACATATATGAACGGTTTCCCGAGCAGATGTGCAATCAGGACACCGTGGGCAATGGCTCCCGTTGCAACTCCGGCAATCACCTCGACATCCGGATAACGGCTTGTGATGATGTCCGCCATCATCCTGCACGCATTCTCCCGGATTTCCGGATATGACAGAATCCTGCGATTGTCACAATATATGGGGGAATTCCAGCCTGAAGCCCACACAAACGGCTTCTCAGGCCTAAGCATAACGGCTTTGATGTCCAGCAGGGACTTTGCCATAGACCTTTCAATTGAATCCATATCAATTTCTTCTTAAATTATCACTTCTTCTGCCTATATTTGCAGGCATATCTTTGCAAAGATAGTAAAATTAGACATATATGTATAAAATATATTTCGAAAAGCGGAGCATAATCATCTGTCCTCCACACGAACAGGCTCTCGGGGACCCGAATGCGATTCAATTCTGTGTCGGGGAACGGTTTGACCTTCACGCCCTCATCGGAATGTTCGAAGTGTCCGACAGTCTGAACAGGATTTACATCCCCACTCCGGACCCCGGGAAAACCTACCGCAGAATCTGCTCGGAATTCAAGGAAGTGAATGCCGCGGGGGGACTTGTCTCCAACAGGCGCGGAGACTTTCTTCTGATCAGGAGATACGGCCTGTGGGACCTTCCGAAAGGACATCAGGAAGCGGGCGAAGACATCAGAATCACAGCCATCAGGGAAGTTGCAGAGGAAACCGGAATCAACGACCTCGAGCTCAGGGAACTGATCTGCGTGACAGACCATTGCTATCGCAGGGACGGAATATGGCATCTCAAGCACACCTGGTGGTACAGTATGCTCCACACGGATCCTGCCGACCTTACTCCTCAGAGGGAGGAGGACATTTCAAAGGCAGCCTGGGTTGCAAAATCCAGCCTGCCGCCGTTTCTGACAAACACCTATCCCTCAATCCAGGAGGTCTTCCGAGAGGCAAAAGTCTGAAATCATAGACTTCCCCCCTAAAAAATAATCCGGCAAAGTGAAACAAAATTCAGAAAATTTCGTATAATAAAATGTACTGTCAAAATCCAAACAGTCTATATGAAATTATCACAATTTAACTTCGAACTCAAGAAAAGCCAGATCGCATCCAATCCCCCGAGATGGAGGGACGAGTGCAAGCTGATGGTCGTGCACAAAGACACAGGAGAGATTGAACACAGGATTTTCAAGGACATCCTTGACTATTTCAGCAAAGGTGACATCTTTGTTCTGAACGACACGAAAGTTTTTCCGGCAAGGCTTTACGGAAACAAGGAAAAAACAGGCGCGGACATAGAAGTCTTCCTTCTGAGGGAACTCAACAAGGAGCAGAGACTTTGGGACGTCATCGTGGATCCGGCAAGGAAAATCCGAATCGGGAACAAACTCTATTTCGGAGAAGACGAGAGCCTGGTAGCCGAAGTCATTGACAACACAACCTCAAGGGGAAGGACTTTGAGATTCCTCTACGACGGTCCGTACGAGGACTTCAAGCAGACACTTTTCAGTCTAGGAGAACCTCCTGTTCCAAAATGGGTAAAAGAAAAGGTCACCGAGGAGGACAAAGAGAACTTCCAGACCATCTTTGCCTCAAAAGAAGGAGCGGTTTCCGCTCCGGCAGCAGGTCTGCATTTCAGCCGTGAGCTGTTCAACAGAATGATTCTCAAGGACATCAACAAGACATTCATCACCCTTCATATGGGCATAGGACATTTCCGTTCCGTTGACGTCGAGGACCTTTCCAAACACAAGATGGATTCCGAGAGACTGATAATCACGCAGGAGAGTGCGGATGCAATCAACCGGACAAAAAGGGAGAAACACCGCGTACTGGCAGTCGGAGCAACCGTTATGAGAGGACTTGAGGCTTACTACACAACCAACGACGAGGTTATTGCCTACGACGGATGGACCAACAAGTTCATATTCCCTCCGTACAGGTTTGCAATTCCTGACGCGATTGTCTCCAATTTCCACCTCCCTTGCTCTACAATGCTGATGTCCGTTGCCGCATTCGGAGGATTTGACCTTGTGATGAAAGCCTACGACACAGCCCTTAAGGAAGGATATATGTTCGGCCCTTACGGAGACGCCATGCTCGTGCTCTAAAAGGAAACGTTGTTTTTCCTGTTGTAGGGACAAAAAAAGAAAAAACATTAAAAAAAAGAAAAAACTGCGTTCTGAAGCGATTCCGGACGCGGTTTTTTCTTTCAATGCCCCTACATTTGCCCCGAAGAAAAGCAGGGAAGAATGGGAAGTTACGACGAAAACATCTGTATGTGCACCCTGAACAGGATTTTCGGGGACAAGCCAAAAATTTCGAGAGCCCTTGTTGAAAAGATCGGTTCAGCGGAGGAAGTGTTCAGAACGGGAGGCGAAAGACTGAGGGAAGTGATCCCCTACTGCGCAGAAATCGCCGGAATCTGCGACAGGGAGTATGAAAAGAGTGAAGCTGAAATGGAATCCCTGAAAGGTTCAGGGACCAGGTTCATCAATTGTCGGTCTCCTCTATTTCCCGAATTGCTGAAAGAATGCCCCGACTGCCCTGCCGGACTTTACATCAGAGGGGACTGGCCGGCATCTGAGGAAGACAGCACAAGGGAAGGAGTCTCGGTGGTGGGAACAAGAGATCTGTCGGACTATGGCAGGGAATGGTGCAGGAGAATCATCCTGAAACTGTCTGAAACCAGAGAGAAACCAATGATAGTCAGCGGACTGGCCATAGGAACGGACATAACAGCACACCGGGCCGCACTCGAATTCGGCCTGAAAACAGTGGCCGTTATGCCGACCGGTCCAGACAAAATCTACCCTGCGTGTCACTACCGTGACGCGGCAATCCTTATGGAGAAGGAAGGATGTGCGCTGATCACAGATTTTCCTCCCGGAACCCCTTCCGTAAAATACAACTTTCTGAGACGCAACAGAATAATCGCCGGAATGTGTCCGTCAGTCATCCTGACGGAATCCAGAATCAAGGGAGGAGGGATGACAACTGCAAGGGCTGCTTTCTCCTACGACAGAAATGTCTTTGTCCTACCCGGAAGAGCTGACGACATCAGGTCCCAGGGATGTAACTATCTGATAAGAGAGAAGATAGCGGAGCCTATCATTTCTTCCGACTCCATCGTCTCCATCCTCGGCCTGACTCCTGCATCCTCCCTTTCCGGAAAAGTCAGCGGGGAAGAACTCAGGAAAAGGTATGACAAGTCGCTTGGTCCCGACGACATAGACTCAATGGCAAAAATCATTCTTGCAGTGAAGGAGAACCGGGGCATAAGCCTTGATGCCCTGTCGGAGATGCTCGGGACCGGGATTGTCCGGACATCTTCTCTGGCAAGGATGCTCGAATGTGACGGTGTGATTGAAATTGACTTGATGAACAGATGTTCCATAAGAATCAATAAAAATATGTAACTTTGCGGGCGCGCTTTCCCAAAAGACAGGAAACGCCGGAATTATGGCATTTGTTGACACACATACCCATCTGTACGATGAAGCCTTCGCTTCCGATGCCGACCTTGCGGTACTCAGGGCGGGGCAGGCAGGAGTTAAGTCACTGATTTTCCCTGACATAGACAGTTCCACAAGGGAACGGATGCTGAGTCTTGCATCCGCGCACAGGGACAGTGTACACGTCGGACTTGGACTTCATCCCACAAGCGTGAATGAGGGTTGGAGGGACGAGATTGATGCTGTCGAAAGGCTTCTGGAGACAGAGAAGGCAGTGGCAATCGGAGAGACCGGCCTGGATTTCTGGTGGTCGAGAGAATATCAGACGCAGCAGCTGGAATCATTCCGCATTCAGATGGAGTTTGCCCTCGGAAAGGGTCTGCCCGTGATTGTCCATTCAAGGGAGGCCACGGAAGCGACCCTCAAGGCAGTCGGACAGTTCAGAGGACAGGGACTTAC
The DNA here is from genome assembly GCA_945912085.1 of uncultured Bacteroidales bacterium. Lineage (GTDB taxonomy): Bacteria > Bacteroidota > Bacteroidia > Bacteroidales > UBA932 > Cryptobacteroides. The sequence goes on from CAMEBJ010000130.1 coordinate 4,108, forward strand.
CGGAGTTTTCCACGCATTCAGCGGCAGCATTGAAACATTCAGGGAAATAGAGAAACTTGGCGGCTGGTACGTCGGGATAGGAGGGGTGCTCACATTCAGAAACGCCTCCATAGCCGACACAGTCAAAGACATTCCTCTGGAAAGAATCGTCCTCGAGACGGATTCGCCCTACCTGACACCCGTGCCCCACAGGGGAAAAAGGAACGAAAGCGCCTACATCCCGCTGATAGCCTCCAGGCTCGCTCAGATCAAGGGGATTGACATCAGCGAAGTTGAAGAAGTGACCACAAGGAATGCCGAAAGACTTTTCGGTCTGCAGAACATTCCGGACGGCAGGACAGATATCGGACAGAAATGAAAAAGACATCAAACGAGAAGGCCTCCATACTTCTTATATATACAGGAGGCACGATTGGAATGAAGCAGGACCCTTCCGACCAGACCCTGAAGCCTTTCGACTTCAGCCAGATTCTGGAGGAAGCTCCGGAACTTT
>CAMEBJ010000131.1 GCA_945912085.1 uncultured Bacteroidales bacterium
ACGCAAGCAGGCCTCCGTGCAGACGGAATTGATGACGATTGAGGTCAGGACATCTTCCGGGGCGTAGACGCGCCTGACTGGGAATTTCAGTGAAAAACCAGACCTGATTTGCCCTGCACAAAGAAGGGTTACATTTGAAAGGTTTGCGGTATTAACGGTGAATGAAGAATCACACCGTTATGAAGCAGACAGAAGACATTACTCGTAAGGATCATATTGATGAGTTGATAATCAAGGGTTTGAAGTCCATGAATCCTGATGTGCACGGCACTTGTGTGCAAAGATTCTTGTATGAGGAAATGCTGGGAGTGCTGAACCGCATCAGGATTTCAATCTTCAAGGGAACTGTGGAATATGATGAACTTGTGAACGAATTGTATGTCCTGCTGAGCAGGAACGGGTGGTCCGTGTTGGACTCATTTAAGGGATATGGAAATGCACGGCTTTCAACGTGGGCGGGGCGAATCGCGTGGCATCATTTTATGAGGCAGTACCTGAGGCGGGACAGGATGGAGTTCAGGGACCAGGTCCACACGCTTGAGAGGGAGGGAATAGAGGTGATCTCATCTGATGAGATAAGGATAGATGTCTCAAGGATTATCTCGTTGATGCCGAACAGAAGATATGCCGACATTCTGTCACTGAACCTTATTGACGGCTGCAATCCGGAGGAGATTGCTGAAAAGTTCGGGACAAAGGTGTCAAACATATATAATATAAAGCACCGTGCAATCAGGATGTTTCTGGAAATATACACCGGGAAAAAGGGGTAGTCTGATAGATAGGAACGGTTATATTACTCTAATTGACAAAACAGAATGTTTGGTTATGAGTTATATTTTGTTCATATCTTCAGAAACAGGACCGGAGGTCTTCTTTGACGACAATATAAGTCCTGACAGAAAAATGGATGCGGCAAAGTCGGTTGACAGTACGGATGAGTTGTGGCTTCTTGGGGAGATGCTTACTTCCTTGGCGGATGAATGACAACGCAAAAATGAAATAGTATGAAAAGAGGAATTATTTTGGCAGCCATTATTGTTTTGGCCTCAGTACAGGTTTTTGCCCAGGACGATTATTACAGGAAAAAGGCTGAAAGCTATACCCGTGAGGCGGAGTACTATCAAAGGAAGGCGGACAATTACCGCCGTGAGGCAGAATATTATCTTAAGAAAGCAGCCGGTTATGAGAGAGAGGCTGCATATTATCTGAAAAAAGGTGATACAAGGCAGGCGCAGACGCAGCAGAATTATGCGAAGAATGCAATGGGTAATGCAAAAACTCAAATGCGGTATGCAAAGGAGGCTGACGACAAGGCTGCAATGTATCTGCGCTGGGCAGCTGATGCACTGAGACACAGATAAGCTGTTCTGTTTGCGAATCCGTCATAAAATTTGTTATTTTGCAGAAGATATGGTGGAGTTTATGAAACGGACTGTTTCGATTATTTCTGCTTTAGTTGTTATGCTGGTACTGCCGTACCGGCTTTTTGCTGTTCAGAAGCATGCCCTGGTGATAGGAGTGGGGCAGCAAAAAGATGAATCGTGGGGCAGGATCAATGTGAATATGGATGTGGAGTGCGTATGCAAGATTCTGCATCAGTATAATTTCAATGACATTGTTGTCATAAGGGACAAGGATGCGACAAAGGCAGGCATTGTGTCCGGTATGAAGGAGCTTGCTGAAAGGTGCAATCCGGGAGATGCCGTGTATGTCCATTTTTCCGGACACGGGCAGCAAATGACCGATGTTGACGGGGATGAGCCGGAGGATGGAATGGATGAGTCCTGGATACCCTACGATGCCTTTCTCCGATATTGTAGGGAAGATGATGGCAGCAGACATCTCTGTGATGATGAAATCAACGGTCTGTTAAGTTCGGTCAGGGAGAGGATAGGTGAGAAGGGATGCCTGCTTGTTGTGGTCGATGCCTGTCACAGTGGCGGTTCGACCCGGGACGGGGATGCCGATGTGGAACTTCCTGCCCACAGGGGTTCGGATAAGGTTTTTGAACTTCCTGCTTGTGGGACCGGCAGGTGTCCTTCCGCAGGTTCGGTCACAGAGGATTGGCTTGTTCTCAGTGCTTGTGAAGATTATCAGGTTAACTGGGAAATGAAGGAACCGAAGGTCGGGAAATTGACGTGGTGTTTGTTTCAGTTGAGGGACTTCCTGGATTCTATGCCGAATGATGAACTGCTTGATGCTGTTACCCTCTTGATGGAATCTCCGCAGATGCTTTCGCCTCTTCCTCAGAATCCAAGGCTGGAGGGGAGCAATGGCAAATATCAGATTATGGACTTGTTCCGATGAAAATTATGGGGTTTATTTTTAAAAGAACTGACGATTCATTATTTGTCAGAAAGGTCCGGGACAGGGACGAGACCTATGAACGCAGATTCTATGAACATTGTCGGACATCATTTGAACGGATGTTCGGAACGATGTCTTTTTATGGTCCTAAAGATTCGGATGACATATTCCAGGATGCGTTCCTTGTTGTCTGGACGGAAATACAGAGCGGTAAGATCTTTACTGAGGGCGGCAGGGTATTTCGGATGAATGGAGAGGGAGAAAGTTCCGAACTGAAGTGCAGCCTGTCAACTTTTGTGAATGACATAGCAAGAAACCTGTGTCTGAAATCGGCGAGACACGACGGTCCCGGAATAGTCTCTGACATCACCAAGGCGATTGCAATATTTTCGGAGAATAATGATGCGCACGAGAGGGAAGTCCGGATGCGCGTCGTGGAGGAGTGTGTCTCTTTACTTCCGAGGCGGTGTGTCGAAATCCTTACTATGTTTTATTTCAAGAAGATGAGTATGGAGGAAATAGCCTCCGCAAGGAAGGAGAACGTGAGTGCCAATGGTGTGAAGACCAGCAAGAACAAATGTATGAACAAACTTAAATCTGACATATATACTAAGATTGGATATGGATTTGCAAAATGACAGGACTGATGATTTCATTCTTGGAAGGCTAGGAGGGGCTGAAAGGGAGAGATTCGTCGGTGATATGGAGAAAGATGAATATCTTCGTGCCGATGTCGCTCTGACCGGAGAAATTGCGGATGCATTGGGAAGAAGGGCAGAAAAGGTGGAGAAAATGAAGAAATGGGAGAGTGGAAGGGTAGTCCGCAAACGCTTGAAACGGACAACCATTTGGACTGCTTCGGTTGCAGCGTGTGCTGCCTTGCTGCTGTGGGGCGTATGGCCATATTCTTATTACGGGCTTCAGGATAGGGATTTCCTCGCATCAAGGGGCACTGGGGATATATATATATCATTGTGGAATTCAGGTGATTATGAACAGGCTCTTACTTCCATTGATTCCCTGATGTTTTCTGCTGGGGCAGAGGCTGCCTTGTTGTCAGACAAGGAAAGTCTGACAACGCAGGAGTCATATCGACTCAGTTACATCAAGTTGCATCAGTACGAATTGAAATGGGCCAGAATCCAGACATTGTTGAAAATGAAAGAATATGGCAGGGCTTGTGATAATGTGACATCGTTTGCAAAGATGGATGGTCCATATCAGGAAAGGGCTGAGAAATTGAAGAAAAAACTGAAAATCCGCAGAAGACAATGAGTCGGTTCAGGTATTTTTTGTCTGTCCTGGTCCTGGGATTTCTGTCCTTGTGGGAGCTTTCTGCCCAGTCCTGCGCTTTCACAATATGTCAATCGGCACTGACGGCAATCAAGGAACATCGGTATAATGATGCGGTGGAACTCCTTGAGGGAAGTCTGCCTGAAGCAGCGCCTGAGGCTGCGGGTAAATATAACCTTTATCTCGGATATGCCCATTACTTTATTGCCGCAGAGTATTATTTCAAGTTTGATTTCGGGCAGGCCCGGACACATTACCGGTTGTCGGCAGATTTCTATGAAAGAGCTTCATCGGTTGACAACCGGATTTCTTCGCTTGTGAAGGCGATTGACTGTGATTTGCAGATGTCGCGTTTCACCGAGGCTGAAGAACTGCTGGAGATTTGTTCTGCACTGACTCGGGAGAAGGATGGCTCTGATTGGCTGGTGGAGGTTCTGAAACGCCGGAGGGAACTGGCCGAAAGCAGATGTGATTATTCAGCGGTGGAGGCAATCCTGGCTGAACTGTTCTCCCTGTATGATTCTTCCTCTGATGTCAAAGTCAAACTTGACGGTTTCTATGTTCTGGCAAATGATGCCCTCCAGTCTAAAAATTTTGATTTCGCGAATTTGTGTGCGGACCGATATATGGGACTGGCGGAATCTTTGAGGGATGGAGAGTCCGCTTCTTCTTATTATTTTGGATGTTTGCTGAAATACAAGATTTCCCGTGCCTGCGGAGAAATTGACAATGCATTGATGTGGGCTGTAAGGAAATATGATTTCTTGAAGGAGCGTTCATCCGGTGAATTGGATGTGGCTATGGCTCTCTGTGACATTATGTGGTGTTATGCAGATATGAAAGATTCCGTGAAACTTCGCGGATGTCTGGGGGAATTGGAAAAATATCTTGAATCTGCAGATATCAGCGACAACAACAGGAGATTCTGCTATTCGGCACTCGGAATGATCTGTATGAGGACGGGAGAGATGCAGGATGCGTTGTCGTA
>CAMEBJ010000132.1 GCA_945912085.1 uncultured Bacteroidales bacterium
GCTTCTCGTTTTTCTTCTTTACCTCGTTATCTTTCCCAATAAGTCAATGAACTTGCTCTCTTTCCGGCGTTGTCGCCGCACTCAGAAACTTTCTGTAAGAGCTTTGTGTTTTCCGTCTCTTTTTCCGAAACGGGCTGCAAAGATACGCACTTTTTATTTAACTCCAAATTTTTCTCGACTTTTTTTTGAAATATTTCAGTTTTTCCTCGTCCCGACTGGATTCCTACACCTTATTATATGTCTGTAAAACATATTTTCTTAACTTTGCTGCCCTGTTGCAAAATGCGAAAGGGACATAAGCCCCAAAACATAAAAAACCGAAACGGACAACAAATATGGAAAAGAAACAGACATCCCTTCCGGAGAATGCCACAAGGGAGTTGAAAAAGGGAGAAGAGTACAAGCCTCTGCTTTCTCCACAGAAGAATTATCCCGAGGTAACACCCTGGTCGGTCAGCCTCGGACTCGTGATGACCATCATTTTCTCAGCCGCGGCGGCATATCTCGGACTGAAGGTAGGCCAGGTTTTCGAGGCAGCCATTCCGATTGCAATCATCGCAGTGGGCCTTTCGACAGCCCTTGGAAGGAAGAACTCCCTCGGAGAGAACGTAATGATCCAGTCCATCGGTTCCTGCTCCGGAGCGATCGTGGCCGGAGCGATCTTCACTCTTCCGGCCCTGTACATCCTGCAGGATAAATATCCCGAACTGACCGTAAACTTCACCAAGGTCTTCTTCTCTTCCCTGCTCGGCGGAATCCTTGGAATCCTGTTTCTGATTCCGTTCAGGAAGTATTTCGTCAAGGAAATGCACGGGAAATATCCTTTCCCTGAGGCCACGGCGACAACCCAGGTGCTCGTGAGCGGGGAAAGCGGAGGGAAAGGTGCCAGAACCCTCCTTGTCAGCGGTCTGATCGGAGGTCTTTACGACTTCATTGTCTCCACATTCGGACTTTGGGGCGAGACCATCACCACCACAGTCACATCCTGGGGTGCTGCAATCGCCGACAAGGCCAAAGTAGTCCTGAAAATGAACACAGGTGCCGCAGTCCTCGGACTGGGCTACATCATAGGACTGAAATATTCCTTCATCATCTGCTGCGGCAGTTTCCTCGTCTGGCTGGTCATCATCCCGCTGATGAATGTCATCTGGGGCGGCGAGGTCATTGACCTGATGAATTCCGGCATTGCAACCACAATAGGAGAAATGTCCGCCGATGAAATTTTCAGACAGTATGCCCGCCACATCGGAATCGGAGGCATCGCCACTGCCGGAATCATCGGAATCATCAAGTCTTTCGGAGTCATAAAATCAGCAATAGGTCTTGCCGCAGGTGAATTCAAGAGGAAAAAGACCGGGGAGGAAGCCGAAGCAGTCCGCACCCAGCGAGACCTTTCGATGAAAATAGTGGTAATCGGCATTGCGGTGACCCTTCTGGCTGTCTTTGCCTTCTTTGCCGCAGGAGTTGTGGACAACATCTGGCACGCAATCATCGGAGTGCTTGTCGTCGGAATCATAGCCTTCCTGTTCACCACAGTTGCAGCCAATGCAATCGCTATCGTGGGCTCCAACCCTGTCAGCGGGATGACCCTGATGACCCTCATCCTGGCCTCCCTCGTGATGGTCTCCGCAGGTCTCAGGGGGACCGCCGGAATGACTGCCGCATTGATCATCGGCGGAGTTGTCTGCACGGCACTATCCGTTGCCGGAGCCTTCATTACCGACCTGAAGGTTGGTTACTGGATCGGGACCACCCCGAAGAAACAGGAAACCTGGAAATTTCTCGGGACCCTGGTTGCAGCCGCCACGGTTGGAGGAGTGATGATAGTTCTGAACAAAACCTACGGATTCACCGGTGAGAATGCCCTCGTGGCTCCACAGGCCAATGCAATGGCAGCCGTCATAGAGCCTCTGATGAACGGAGGCGGTGCACCGTGGATTCTCTACGGGATTGGTGCAACAATAGCCATCATCCTGACAATCTGCAAGTTGCCAGCCCTTCCTTTTGCCCTTGGAATGTTCATCCCGATTGATTTGAACCTGCCTCTTCTCGTGGGCGGAGCCATCGCCTGGTTCGTGAACACCCGCAGCAAGGACAAGGAACTCAACGCGGCAAGGAGCGAGAAAGGCACCCTCATCGCCTCTGGTTTCATCGCCGGCGGAGCGTTGATGGGAGTGGTCAGCGCAGTGCTCCGTTTCGCGGACATCAACCTCTTCCTCAAACCTTCGGCCTGGACGGAACCCGTTGCCATTGTTCCATATACCGCAATCATAATATATATGATCTTTTCCGCCCTTCGGGCAAGGAAAAATCAGGAGGTATAGGATATTTTCGAAATATTAAATATTTGATATTAAACATCTAACATATTAAAAAAGAAATATTTACGATATGGAAAAGATACTTGACAGATTTCTGAGATATGTCGCCGTGGACACCCAGTCCGACCCGCAGTCGGAGAGTCAGCCGAGCAGCGCAAAACAGCTGGACCTTCTGAGAATGCTCAAAGACGAACTGAGCACGATGGGAGTGGAGGCATCACTTGATGAACACGGCTACGTGATGGCGACTATTCCTTCAAATTGCGGGAAGGAGATTCCAGCTGTGGGTTTCATAGCCCACGTTGACAGTTCGCCGGACGCTCCGGGAAAGGACATCAAGCCTCAGATTGTCTGCGACTACGACGGAAAGGACATTCCTCTTCGCGGAGTCCCGGGTATGGTCCTGAAGGTGGAAGATTTTCCGGAAATTACTGATTACAAAGGACAAACCATCATTACGACAGACGGAACCACCCTTCTGGGAGCAGACGACAAGGCCGGTGTGGCAGAGATTATGGATGCCGTTCAGTACATCGTGGAGCATCCCGGATTCAAGCACGGGGAAATCAAAATCGGCTTCACCCCGGACGAGGAAATCGGCAGGGGTGTCGTGAAGTTCGACGTGAAGAAATTCGGGGCTGACTACGCCTACACGATGGACGGAGGGGCTGTCGGTGAACTGGAATACGAGAATTTCAATGCAGCGGCGGCTACCGTCAGGATTCAGGGAAGAAACATCCATCCGGGATATGCAAAAGGAAAGATGAAGAATGCCATCCTCATCGGGATGGAACTCAATTCTCTCCTTCCTGTTGAGCAAAGACCTGAATACACAGAGGGTTACGAGGGTTTCTTCCACATCATAGGCTTCAACGGGAGCGTGGAGGAGGCAACTTTCTCATACATCATCCGTGACCACGACACAGCCCTCTTCGAGAAGAAGAAGGAGATCATCAGCGACTGCGCGGATTTCATCAACCGGAAATACGGCGAGGGAACAGCCTCTGTGGAAGTTAAACACCAGTACTGGAATATGCGCAAGGAGGTTGAGCCTCATTACCACATCATTGAGAAAGCCGTCAGGGCGATGGAGATGGAGGGAATCAAGCCGAGGATCCAGCCGATCAGGGGAGGTACAGACGGAGCCAACCTTTCATTTATGGGACTCCCTTGTCCGAACATCTTCGCCGGAGGACACAATTTCCACGGAAAATACGAATACGTTCCGCTTCAAAGTATGGAGAAGGCCTCAAAGGTCATTCTCAACATCATCTCCCTTTTCTGCCGGGGTTAGGGATTTCACCGACGCCTTCCTGTCCTCACGGGCACGGAGGCGGTTCAGGTATCTCTCCAGCGTTTCTGCATCTTTCAGAGCCTGCTTACGGGCATCCTCCAGAGCCTTGCGCTTGTGTTTGCGAAGTTTGGCAGCCTTCCTGTCCAGTTTCTTCTGGAGTTTCTCGGCATCCCGTCTGTCAAGTTCAGCCCAGCGTTCCTCACGGGCCTTTTCCCGTGCAGCCTCGGCTGAAGCACGTTTTTCCAGCCTCTCCTTTCTGAGGGCTTCGGCCCGGGCTTTCTTCTGTGCCTTCAGGTCAATCGGCTGAGGTTCCACAGACGTAATGGAAGTGGAGTCAGGAGTGCTGACTGACGCACTGTCCGCCGGTGTCTGCACTCCCGGGGCCGTCACAAGAGAATCAAGCCGGGCAAGTGAGTCCATTTTTGCTATAGAGTCCAACTTTGAGAGGGAGTCAAGTTTTGAGAGGGAATCCCTCAAGGCGAGGGAATCCACTGAAGGAGTGTTCCTTGCCAGTTCAGCCTGCCTTTCACGCTCCGCCTCACGGATGCGGCGCTCCCTGATTTCCGTGTATATTCCCTGCATATAACCCGGAAAATATGCGTTGGTCTCCACAAACCTTGCCCTCGGATGTGAGGCATAGCGGGATCTTTCACCCGGACGCAATGAAAGGGATGTGATTGCATAACGGTCGGCAGGCCTCTTTTCCGGTGACCATCTGAATCCCTTGAGCGACTGCTCATCCTTTGTCATCTGGGCAAGAGGATAGGCATCACTTTTGACGGTGTCGAAGTAGTAGGCTCTGTCGATTCCTCCATCGGAGAATAAGGCGGTAAGCATCTTTGCCTCCTTGCGGTTCACAGTGGCCAGAACATCGTTCTCCCTGAGGAAGAAAATCGCAGTGGCCCCTCCCAGAGCGTCAAAGCGCTGAAGTTCACCATCTTCAGAGAAATACGCCATCATCTCCGTGCTC
>CAMEBJ010000133.1 GCA_945912085.1 uncultured Bacteroidales bacterium
GAATCGAGGCCGGGAGCAGATATGAGTTCTTCCCTGCGATGTCCGCAGGCTGGGGACCCAGCAAGGAGAAATTCGGGTCCGGCATTTCAAACGGCTGGAACTATTTGAAAGTCAGGGCATCCTTCGGTCTGGTCGGAAGTGACGAGACCGGACTTGCGGCAGGGGCTCCGCATTATCTCTACCTGAGTGATGTCAATATGTACGGAGGTGGTCAATTCCATTCCGGATATGACGGGAGCTTTACCAAGAACGGTCCTATCATCAACTCCTACCCTGTTCAGGGTGCACATTGGGAAAGAGCATCAGAATTCGACCTTGGAGTCGATATGAGATTCTTCGACCAGCTCAATATTACCGTGGACTGGTTCAAGAACAAGAGGGACAGGATCCTTATGAGGAGAGCCTCATTTCCAAGCGTGCTCGGATATCAGAATGCAATCCCTTGGGCCAACGTCGGCAAGGTTGACAACACAGGTCTGGAGCTGAGCCTCAACTGGACAAAGACATTCCAGAGAGATTGGACTATTGACGCACGATTCAACTACTCATATTCACGCAACAAATATGTGTATGTGGACGAGCCTGACTACCCATATATCTGGCAGACCAGAACAGGCAAGCCACTAAGCTCAACTTACGGATATGTGGCAGAAGGCTTGTTCCGGGATGAAGCTGAAATCAAGGCAAGCCCGGATCAGTCTCTCTTCGGAAGCGCAATCATGCCGGGAGATATCAAGTACCGTGACATCAACGGCGACGGAAGCATCACATCCGAAGACCAGGTCATGCTCTCCCCATACGGCAATATGCCGCGAATCCAATATGGTTTCGGCCTCAGCATGCAATGGAAGAACCTGGATTTAAGCGTATTTTTCAACGGTTCGGCCAAGAGGACTATTATGATTTCTGGTGTCAGTCCTTTCTGTGCAAACGACTCCAACGACAACAACCTCATGCAGTGGATAGCCGACAGCCATTGGTCAGAAGGAGCGGACAATACCGGAGTTCTCTACCCTAGGCTCGGCACCCTCACCACTCAGGTCACCAACAACACGCAGCCGAGCAGTTTCTGGATGCGCAATGGCAATTTCCTGAGATTCAAGACATTGGAGCTTGGCTACAGGTTCAAGTGGTTCCGTCTATATTTCAGTGCCAACAATGTGGCGGTATGGTCCAAGTTCAAGTACTGGGACCCTGAGCTTTCATTCAACTCATATCCTCTCCAGAGGACCTTCAACATCGGACTTCAGTTCAACTTGTAACATTCAATTGATTTGACAATGAAAACATATAAAGTAGCCGCTCTTCTTTCAGTTCTGGTTTCTGCGCTGTCCTGCAGCTACCTGAATGTCGTTCCGCCAGAGCAGCCGGACACAAACGACATGATGGTGGACGAAGCCACGACTCTGAATATGCTGTACTCCTGCTATTCCTATGCGCAGGAAAATATATCAATGCCTATGTTCAGGAATGCTGATATGGGTGGAACCGACGAGGCTGTTGGTCCTCAGGAGTGGGAGAACATGGGATCGAGGGTACAATGGGATGCAATTACACCATCATCAATCAACGGGGACAATATGTACCCATGGAAGGTGTGGTACAATGGAATAGGATACTGCAATCTCTTCCTTAAGCTTATGAAGGAGCACGATCCGGCAATGAACCCGAATGACAAGGCCCAGTATATAGCCGAGGTGAAATTCCTGAAAGCGTATTATCATTTCAGGCTTCTCCAGATGTATGGGCCGATTCCGGTTGTGGACTCCTTCATCAGTTCCAATACCCTGAAGCAGGACTTCCCTGGCCGCTCCCATTTTGATTACTGCGTGGATTATATCGCCAACCTGTTTGACGAGGCAGCGGAATACCTTCCTGCAAGGCATAGCAACCAGGCATATTACGGCAGGGCGACCTCAATAATGTGCAAGGCTCTCAAGGCAAGACTTCTGGTACTTGCAGCATCTCCTCTGTGGAATGGCGACTTTCCGAACCCGGCCTGGAAGAACAAGTCCTACGAGACACCTGGTTACGGTCTTTTGCTTGTCAGCCAGACCAGGGACGAGAACAAATGGGAAAGAGCCCGCACAGCTTGCCAGGAAGCCATTGAGGCGGCCGAGAACTCAGGACACGAGCTCTTCAACATAGAGAGTTCAGAACTCCTGAGGGAGAACAACAGCATAGGACTTCCTGACATTCCCGCTCTTGGTGAGAGCGAGGATGACATAGCCTTCAAGAAAACAGTTGTAATGCTCCGATACCTGATGGCGACATCCCCGCAGGATGGGAACAAGGAGATAATATGGGGTCTTGTACCGATGAACGGCGGAATTGACAGCCACAATACCGCCATGGCCTCAATCCCTCATTTTGTGATGAAAAATGAGCTCGGGCAGAACATTGGCGGATGGGGAGGATTATCCCCTACATTGTTCACTGTCAGCCACTTCTTTACAAAAGACGGTCTTCTCCCTGAGGATGACCCGGGATTCGTCTCCGAATCAGAATACTTCACATCGGCAGGTCTTTCCAACCCTGACATCACCCGCATCAACGTCGGCAGGGAACCGAGATACTATGCCGCAATCGGTTTTGACGGAGACCAGTACTCCACCAAGATTGCGGGCGGTTCCCCTCTGTATCTTGAAATGAGAAACAACACAAAGACCGGTTACGATGCGAATATCTGGGGAACCCGCAATTACAGCGTTACCGGATTCCTGAACAAGAAGTGGGTCAATCCGAATTTCTACTACACCGGGATTGGCTGGAGCCACAGCCTCCCAAAAACTCCGCTTTCCCTGATCCGTCTGGGGGAGATGTATCTGGAAATGGCTGAGTGCGAGGCTCAATGTGGGAATGATGCAGAAGCTCTCGTATGGCTTAACAAAATCAGAAGCAGGGCCGGTGTCCCGGAATGGACTCTCAGTTCCCTTTCGGATAATGGAAAGAGTGTGCTCGAGGCTGTTATGGACGAGAGGTTTGCCGAGTGCTACCTCGAAGGATACAGGTACTACGATATCAGAAGGTATCTCCTGGGAAGCGATACTATGTCGAAAGTCAACTACAAGGGCCTTGACGCCATTAGGAAATCCCCGGGATTCACCACATTCAATACTGTCGTGTCAATCTCCCAGCCGTTTGAATGGAATGACAGGATGTATCTTCTCCCTGTCTCAAACGATGAAGTATATTCCAACCCTAACCTTGTACAAGCCCCTGGATATTGAACCAACATAAATATCACTATATGAAATTCAAATTATTTAGAACAGCCTTATTGCTTGCGGCATTCTGTGCGGCCTCTTGCAATGATTCCAGTTACAATCTGTTTCCTCCGGAGTATGAGACAGTGCTTTCAATAAAGGATGCAGGTATCAAGGACTGCAAATACGGCAGCAGCATCACACAGGTAACCGATTCCCTGCTCATTCTCAAAGGCGGGGGAAATCCTGAAGTGGAAGCCTCCGGACGATTCAGGATATTGTCCCCGGATGAGGCCTGCGAGGCATTTGGCTATGTCTCCACCGAAGAATTCGTAAGCATCAGTGGGGATATGTTCTCACTCCCTGATATAATAAGGATACCGGAAGGTGAGAGCCATCTGTATGTAAAATTTACCATCTACCCGGACAAGATTTTCAATTTGACAAAGGCGAATCCTGATAAGGATGTTATCCTTCCGCTTGCGCTGGAAAGCGAAACCAGCACCATTAGCGAGAGCGGTGACAAGATGCTTTTCAAATTCCAAATCAGCAATCCTTCCATACGGTGGGCGGACGACAAAGATGAATTCGTTGAAATCGTATTCAGTGAGACCAGTCTGGAACTCAAAGCCGTCATTGACTATGCAAGTGCGAACACCAGCGATTCACGCTGCGTCGTTGGAGCAGCGGATGAGGCTCTTGTAAACATCTATAATGAGGCTAACGGAACGGACTATGCTGTTCTCCCCGCTTCTTCATACGAGCTGGCCGCATTTGATATCCCTGCACTGGCTGAGAAATCATCTTCCACGCTCAGGCTGACCAGACAGGGGATTGAATCGGACAAGGTATATCTGCTCCCGCTGAAGTTCAGCAAGGAAGGGTCATCCATTGGAGTTTCTGAAGTTGTGAAGTACATCATTGTCACAGGTCCTAAATACTCTTATAAGGACGTTGAGAAGACAAACTGGAAGGTGGTGTTCTCCAACTGTGACCAAAGATGGGAGTTCCCGAATCACACCGGTAAGGTAATCTGCGATTCCGATGACATGTCCACCTGGATTAGTCTCTGGGATGGAGCTGTTGTTGGCAGTGGCGAGGATGACTATGACTACGAGAACAGCTCAAGCAACAACTGCCATATGTTCTGGAAAAGAAGGGATATACCGAATATGGTAATTGTCGTCGAGCTTGGTGAACCTGTGGTCGCCGGGAAAATCGGCATCACCAAGGCGAACTATGACTTCCCTTGGAACCACGACCTGAAGGATTGTGAATTCTATATGGGCAAATCGTTCGAGTTCAAGCCAATGCAGGAAGGCGGAAGTTGGCGTAATTATCAGACTTGCAATGACGGCAACAAATG
>CAMEBJ010000134.1 GCA_945912085.1 uncultured Bacteroidales bacterium
CTCGTCGATGTCGAGGAACCTCTTGTACTCCTGAAGGTCGAACGGAGCACGGGCGAGTTGAGCCCTGTCCTCTTCGGAAAGTTCAACCACATCATCGTAGAAGCCCTTGACAGTGACCTTTCCGTCCTTGTCAATCAGGGAGGCTATCATCTCGCAGAGCACATTAATCGGATTAGCGACAGCCCCGCCGTAATGGCCTGAGTGCAGGTCCTTGTCCGGTCCGGTCACCTTGACCTCCACATAGGACAGTCCCCTCATGCCGCAGTTGATTGAAGGGACTTCCTCGGAAATCATAGTCGTGTCGGAAACCAGGATGACATCAGCCGCAAGCATCTCCCTGTGGTCCTTTGCCCAGGCTGCAAGCGACGGACTCCCTATTTCCTCCTCACCCTCGAAGATGAATTTGACATTGTGCTTCAGTCCGCCCTCACGCACCATATATTCAAAAGCCTTCAGGTGCATGAACAACTGTCCCTTGTCGTCATTCGCACCCCTTGCATAGATGGCCCCGTCACGGATCTGAGGTTCAAAAGGGTCTGATTTCCAAAGCTCAAGAGGGTCAACCGGCTGAACGTCATAGTGTCCGTACACCAGCACTGTCCCGACTGCGCCCTCAACCTTGCGGCTGCCGAAAACCACCGGATGGCCCGTTGTCTCAAAAACGTCCGCCTCATCGGCCCCCGCCTCGCGAAGAAGTTCCGCAAGTCGCCGCGCACACTTGTACATATCCCCTTTGTGCTCGCTCGACGAACTGATTGACGGAATCCTCAAAAGTGAAAAGAGTTCATCAAAAAACCTTTCCCTGTTCTTTTCGATATATGCTTTCATCAGTAAATGTATTTCCGTACATCCTGCAATAATAGCATTTTATTTCCATATTTTTTCCATATTTCCTAATTTTGTAAGGGAATATGCACTATATGGGAATGAACCCTCTTCTATATGTCATATATACAATATATATGGTATATATGGCGGCAGCAGCCGCTCCTTCCGCACCCTCGTCCGACGCTCAGGGGCAGAAGGCCGACTCACTCATCCAGACTTTCGACTCCCAGAAAGGGACGCAGGCCGTCCGCACGGCCCGTCAGTTCTTCGACATTCTTGAACAGGAGGGGTTCACTGACGGGGAGGTCCTACTCCCTCCGGCAAAGAAATGCAGGGCGGACAGCCTCAGGGCACTCACCTGGTACTGGGCCGGGGAATGGTATTTCGACAGGCAGGACTACGGGAAAGCGATGGAATACTCCCTGAAAGCAATGCCCCTGTGCAGAAAAGCCGGGAATCCCCTGCTGGAGGCGGACTGCGCCAACATCCTGTCAATCATTTACTTCAGGCAGTCTGACTGGACCACTGCCCTGGACTACGCCAAGCGCACACTCGAAATCGGCAGGGAGCAGAATGACATCAGCCGCATCTCATACTCTCTCAACACTATAGCCGGAATCTGCCTCGCCTCGCGCCAGGCCGCCGAGGGAGAAAAGTACATCCTGGAGGCAATCCGGTTGTGCGAGCAGGAGAAAGATTCCCTGAAACTGGCAGTGCGATGCGGAATGGCAGCCGAAATCTACCACAGTATGGGACAGGAGGAGAAAAGCCTGGGATATTCCCGCCGGGCCTACGAGATCAACACCGCAATGGGTCTTCAGGACAAGGCGGCAATCAGGCTTTCCCAGATGGCTGCGGCACACATTGCCCTGAAGGAATATGCACAGGCTCAGGAATGTCTTGAAAAGGCGATGCCTGTCCTAAAGGCCTCCGGGAATCTCCAGTCCTGGGCGATCAGCTGCAACCTGATGGGAGAAATTCTTTTGGAGAAAGGAGAGACTCAGGCTGCCGCAGACTGCTTCCGGGATGCTCTAGAGGTGTTCTCCCGGAGGCACGACCTTTACAATGAAAGCCGTTCGAGAATCGGTCTCGGAAAGGCGCTGATGGAATCCGACCCCGCCCAGTCCGCAAGGCAGATGGAGATTTACAGTCAACTGCGCGACTCGCTCTACGACAGCGGGATGACTATGGGACTGAACGAGATGCACGCCCGCTGGCAGAACGACAAGCTTCAGGCGGACAGGGACCGCTACAGAAGAAGGCTCATTGTCCTTTCAGGCACAGTTATCCTGGCGGTCCTGGCATTGGTCTGCGTCCTTGTCATCCGGAGAAGACGCTCTGCGGAAGGCTCAGGAGCCTTTGAGGAGATTAGGGATGTAGCGGCCGGCAGCACCACGGGGAATGCCGAAAAACAATCCGCAGTGGCGAATCCCCAGGAGATTGCCGGGGACCAGGACAAGGCATTTATGGAAAGTCTTGAAACACTCATCCGGCAGGAAATGCAGAACGGGAAGGTGGATTTCGAAGAGATCGCCTCAAAGATGTGCATCTCCCGCACCCACCTGAACCGAAAGGTGAAATCCATCACCGGCGTGACCACCACCGACCTTGTCCTCAACATCAGGATTTCCACTGCAAAGGAGCTCCTGCTGGGCACCTCCCTGCCTGTCTGGGAGGTCGCGCACAAGTGCGGAATCGACGACCCGACCTACTTCAGCACCCTTTTCAAGAAGGCAGTCGGGAAGACACCTGTCCAGTTCCGCAACGGCAGATAGAGGCTTTTTGTTCCAATTTTCAAAGAAGTTGTTCCAATATTAAAATCCGCATTACGCCCTCAGGATTAACTTTGTGAGGCTTGTGGAGCTATGCCTCCGCAGAATCCGTTTATTCTAAACCTTTTCAAAATATTGGACAATGAACAGACCACGACAAACCTACTACACACCCCCGCAGGTCACCCTCCACACGGTGATCTGCCCCGAGAGGGTCATCTGCGACAGTCTTTTCTCCAGCTACGACCTGACTGGAGAAGAAAACAGTGCAAACAACGGCTACGGCTTCGTCTACAACGGGGACTATTGATTCAATCTCAAATGGATTTGTTATGAAACCGAACATGAAAATCTTTGATATATTTTCGCCCAAGGGCGATATCAAATGATTTTCATCGTGAGAGTGAGCGATAGCGAACGGCTATCATACTCTCACAAAATTTTTATAAATGTAAAAATTTTTGATAGTATGAAAAGAACAATTGCTTTTTCTGTTCTGGCAATGTCTGTGATTGCATGCCAGAGAATACCCGGACCGGAGAGCACATCCCGCCCGGAAGGCGTGACCATATACTTTTCAGGCGACAAGCCTGCCACAGGGGCTGACAGCAAGACATATTATTCTGAAACGGAAGAAGGAGGAGAGGTGCTCTGGAGCGCTACCGGGGAGAAGCTGGCTGTCGCCATTTCCAACAAGAGCATAACGGTTGAAGACAAAGGATTATCAGGAGGAGGCAAAGTGCCCCAAAAAGCCGATTTCAGGGAATCCGATGAAGGGGTGGTCTCAGAAGACGGAAGGACCGCCACTTTCTCCATTTCATATAATGACGAAAAGGAAGTCCCGACGGGCGGAAAATACCGCTTCCACGCAGTCTATCCTGCACAGGCATCCTTTTGTCTGGGCAATATGTCCATCTGGGACTGGGGCATAAATGTCGGCACAAGACTTGGAGACACAGGGCAATACCCTCCTGTCGGGACCTTCGACCCGCAATGTGATGTAATGCTTGCCATCTCGAAGGAGGAATACACGGGAATCGAATCAGGAATGACCATTGACCTCATTTTCGAAAGGCTTGTAACCCACGGAAAGATTACCCTCAAAGGACTCCCTACCGATGCAGTCATCTCCAAGGCCATAATCAAGGCGCCTGCCGGATGCACGATGTCAGGGGTTTACTACACCAATGTCATTGACAAGAGCAAGAGTGAAGACAAGGCAAATCTCAACTATGTGATTCTCAACTATCCGGCAGAAAGCACACAGGAGGGGGAAAAGAAAGAGGAGGAGACGAAGGCGGCAAGCGGAAGGCAGGTCAATTCTGACGGGACCTTCGACCTGTGGTTCTGCACACAGCCTATAGTTATACCTGAGGGACAGAATTTGCAAATCATCCTTTACACGGCTTCAGGTGTCATTGAAAGGACAATAACTGCAAAAGCAGCCGGAATTAAATTTGAACAGAACAAGTTGTCCACGCTCGGGGTCAATATGTCCGAACAGGTCAGGGAAGACTTCTATAGCCAGATTTTGGAAACCCCTGACGGATCTCCTGTAGAATCCTTGACAATTCCAAGGACAGGCGGTAAAAAAACTTTCTACATCAAGACAAATGCAGGAAGCATCATCTCTTTCGATTCTGAATCCTGCACGAACATCTATTCAATCGGACAAAATGGAGAACCTGTCCCGCAGGAAGACGGCAGCAACCTGATTGAATGCAGCATCAAATACAGACCGAACTGCTCCGTCTCAAACAAATTGCAGGCAACTGTTCCGATGTCCTTCTCCTGTTACGGTGAGAACCTCTACAATTCATCCCTTGCCGTCACCCAGGATTGTGGGGCAGGAGAGATCGTGGACGGGGACTGGACTGCAGACCCTGTCGAAATAGGCGGATCGAGATGGTATCCTGTGAATCTGGGATTCGACCTGAGCCATCCTTTC